>CAZQXY010000124.1:0-6390 GCA_964597455.1 uncultured Desulfovibrionaceae bacterium | reverse complement strand
GTATTCATAGTGCAGGGAGGATAGTAATACAAATATTTCCACGATCGATATATAAACAGAAAGAAGCCCAAAATCCTCAGGAGTATATAGTCTAGTCAGGAGTGGCGCAGTCAGGACGAGTAATAACTGGCTGAAAGCTGTGCCGCTCGTCAGGATGAGCACATGACGGTAATATGGATTTTTATGCAAAAAAAGTTTTATCCTCGATTTGAGCACGTTCACTACTTGATCAGCATCCTTAAGATGTAAAACATCTCCGCATAATCTGCACCGCATTCCAACCCGCGCTTCTCGGCCCACAAAGCAACTGTCTCCGATGATATTAAATGTTTTTTCTCACGCACCTGGGATTGATGGTATTTAAAAGCCTTTAATTTGTCTTCCAATTCAGCCGTAATATCAAGATATAAACTACCGCCATTGATTGATTCATTGTTCCAAAAAACAAATGGATACTCATAGCCTGCCACCAGGCGCAGATAATCATGGTTATAAGGCGAGGGCCTAACAGCGGCAAAACCAGCATTGAAGACAATTTTATGATCTTGATGAAATGAGGGATAAGGTAAAAGAACAGCTGAGGGCTTTAACCTGCCGATGATTTTTTCAAATGAAGTAATAACATTGCGGATGGGCATAGTATCCATCAGGGATTCATAATCGTCAAAGAGCGTAAAGTATTCTGTAACACCCAAATATGTTAATGCTTTTGCCAATTCTGCCTTTCGTTCCTCCTTGGTTACCACCCTCCCTAAATGATAGAAATTGATATCACCAATAGCCGTAACAACAACATAGACCTCTCCGCCGTTATTAATGATCTTTTTCATCAAACCTCCGCAGCCGATCACGTCATCATCAGCATGGGGAGATAGTACCAACACCCTCTTAAACGCATCATCAAGGTACATTTTTATTCCTTCTTTCGCCACCATTGTGGCCAAGACTCAGAAACTATTTTTGTATATATTTATATTTATAAAAATATAAAATTAGGACGATATGATTCAATACTCTTGTGTTGCCAGGAACTTAATTCTCTGGTGCCAAGAATAATAGAATACTTTTATCATAATTATTATTGATGATCATCAAAAATAATTATGAAGGGGATGAAGAAGGGTGAAAGTACTGGTAACCGGGGGTTCCGGGTTTATCGGTTCTCACACTGTGGAATTACTTATAAATCAGGGATACAAGATTATAAATGTGGATAATCTACAATCCGGCTCCATTGTTCATCCTCAAGCAATCTTTTATAACGTGAATATATGTTCACCGCAGCTAGCGGATGTCTTTGCCATAGAAAAACCCCAATATGTACTTCATTTGGCTGCTCAAATAAGCGTACAACAATCTATTTCCAACCCCTATATGGATGCCGAGAACAATGTACTTGGCACAATAAATATTTTGCAAAAATGTGTTGATTTCAAGGTAAAAAAAATTGTTTATGCTTCATCAGCAGCTGTATATGGCGAACCGCAACAAAAGGAAATCGACGAAATGCATAGCACTCTTCCCTTATCGTTTTATGGCCTTTCAAAACTGGTAGCAGAGTACTATATTCAGCTATATGCCAAACGTTACGGAATAAATTATACAATTTTAAGATACTCCAATGTCTATGGCATAGGCCAGGAGGAAAGCGGAGAAGGCGGTGTGATTACAAAATTTATCGGTTGTTTGCTGCAAGATCTCGCTCCCGTTATTTATGGGGACGGAAAACAAACCAGGGATTTTATTTTTGTTAAAGATGTAGCATCAGCCAATATGGCTGCTCTGCATAACGGTGATTTTGCCACCTTGAATATCAGCTGCGGTTTTCCAACCACCATTAATCAGCTTTTTAACAAAATAGTGATTATCTGTGAAAAAAATGTTTATCCTTTATACCAGCCCGGGCAAACAGGTGACATCCGGCACAGTGTCTTAAATAATCAACGAGCGAAATCCATCTTAAATTGGGAACCGGTATATAACCTTTATGAAGGTCTGACACAAACTGTCCAAAACACTAGAATATAATACTGTTCGAAAGAACATTTAATTATTTAATTTTAAGTAAGCCGGGCCCTTCCGGGCAATCGCCGCGTTATAAACGGGAATGGTTTTTTCTATCATCCGGGAGATAGTAAAGCTTTTCTGGAATTTTTTCCGTGAAGCTTCACCCATTCTAAGGCGCAATTCCTTACTATTCAGCAAAGCGGCCAACTTGACTTTCAACAATTCTGCATCTCCTTTGGGTATCAAAAAACCGTTAACATCATCCTCTACTGCCTCCGATACACCGCCCACGTCCGAAGCTATAACAGGCAACCCCGCTCTCATCGCTTCTAAGATACTAAGCGGCAGTCCTTCCCAATCCGAAGTTAGTATAAAAATATCGGCCTGCTTCAACAATTGTGGAACATCGTTTCTTGCGCCCAACATCTGTACCCTTGAGACAAGATTAAGCTTTAAAATTACCTCCTCCACCTCCGCCCGAAGGGGGCCGTCTCCGACAAGATCAAGCCCCCAATCGTCACGTTGGGTAAGCTGACTGAGCACTCGCAGCAGAAACAGATGATTTTTGGGCTTTTCCAGACGAGCGGTCATGAGCAGTTTAGTGGGCGTTGATACTGCAGGGACGAGGCCACTATCGCTGCAATCCGGCAGCTCAGGGATGCCATTGTGTACTGTTGTAATTTTATCAAAAGGCAAAATATGATGCTTTAAGCAAAATTCCTGATCATAATCACATACTGTAATCACCCGGGAAGAAACCAGTCCGGCAATCTTTTCGACAAGAATATAAAAATGTTTCCCGGGCCGCGAAGCGGTATTGATAAAGGACAATCCATGCATCGTATAGACAACCGGAATATCAAGGGACCAGGCGGCTAAGCGCCCCAGCCAGCCGGCTTTTGACGTATGAGCGCCTACTAGGGCAGGATTTAATTCTTTTAAGATCCGATGTACCTCCCAGAAAGCACACCAGTCAAAATATGGATGAATTGCCCGCACCAGGTGGGGCATCACATGGACAGGTATCCCGCAATGCCTCATTTCTCCAAGAAAGGGGCCTTCCCCCCCGCATAATACATGAACCTCCAAACCATATTTTTGCAGCTCGATGGACAGATCCTTAACATGGACTTGTGCTCCCCCCATATTATCCGATCTGGTAATAATTTGGACAATTTTCATCTCTGACCCTCCACTTTCACTTTATCCCCATGGAGGATGGCATAGGCATTGCTCTGGAACTGTAATGATGTTTTTGGGCTAAACCATTTTTCCAACCTTTTGTAGGCCCTTTTTAATTCCATTCGCCGCCCCGTAGCGTTATGTCCATCAGATGCCAATACCTGGACAAGCCCCCATTTAATTAATTGTCTGGAGAACTGCTTCACCTTAATCCCCCAACTGCCCAGCAGGCTTCCAGCCGTAATCTGGACAATAATGCCGCAGCTGCGCCATTTGATAAGGAGCATCGGATTGTCCTGAATTATTAGATTGCGTTCCGGATGGGCAATAATGGGGGTAAATTTTTCATTTACGAGCCGGCCCAGGACCTTGTCCGTAAAAATCGGAATACTTGAAGAGGGAAGCTCCACAAGAACATAAGCTGTGTTCCCCAACGTTGGCACCATTTTCTGCTGAAGATTCTGGCAAAGTTCAGCATGGATATGGACTTCCGAACCCCTATGAATATGGAGGGGTATTTTTTGTTTTTCTAATTCTGCCTGCAAAAGGGATGCGGATTCCGACACCGCAGCAAAGTGATTTAAATAAATTCCATTGTGAGTATGGGGTGTGGCTATTACATCAGTAATACCATCGCTCACTGCCATTTTTGCCATCTGGATGGATTCCTCAATGTTCCGTGCTCCGTCATCCAGTCCGGGTAGAATATGGCAATGTATATCGACCATAACCATACCTCGTAAAAATTATTTGTAATAATAATCCTTTTTATGAGTTCTTCCGTAATTCAAAACAACACCTATCAGTCTGGCGCTAACATGTTCCAGCATATATTTGGCCTGTTTTACACTTTCACATTGGGTGCTGCCCAGTTTTATAATCATTACAACTGCATCGACGTATTCGGCAAGAATTTGTCCATCCGTTACAGGCAGCACCGGTGGGCTATCGAGCAAAATCGTGTCGTACTCTTTTTTTAACTGCCCGATAAGCTCTTTCGCTCCTTCCATGGCCAGTAATTCGGAGGGATTAGGCGGTATCGGCCCACTGGTTATAACATCAAGATTGGGTTGTTTTGTTTTGATAATAACCCGGTTAACATCGAGTTCTCCTGTCAGTACGCTTGTTGTCCCGCAACTGTTGGCGATATCAAATATTTTATGGAGGGAAGGTTTACGCAAATCGCAATCTACCAGCAAAACCTTTTTATTATCCTGAGCCATAGCGACAGCCAGGTTGGCTATAATTAAACTTTTGCCTTCTTTCGGCATGGAACTGGTTATCTGCAACGTACGTATTTTTTTAGTAAGCTGCATATAACCGACATTGGTCCGGAGTGTGCGAACTGCTTCTGCTTGAGGTGATTTCGGCATATCTAAACAAAAAAGCTGCCCTCTTTTCTGCGGAAGCTTTGCTATAGTTCCCAAAAGCGGTAAACCAAATATTTCACTGGTATAGCCTTGCAGCTTAACTGTTTTGTCCATCATCTCAGAAAAGATGGCCAGGAAAAGACCCGTATTAAAAATTAATAAAAACATGATGACCATATTTAATAAAGGCTTCGGGCTCACCGGTTTCAGATTTTTTTCTAATTTTGCTTCATCTAATATTGATACGTTTTCTACTTTCATAATCCCGGAAAGATTGTATCGAAAAGATTGGGCAAAGCTGTTGGCAATGCTCACAGCCTGCAGAGGATCGGAGCTGGTAACAGTTATGGCAGTGATTAGAGTATTTTTGATACCCACCACTTTTACTTTTTTTAATAGTTCCTGCTCGGAGATATCCAGGTTCATACATAAGATAACATCCTGCGCAATCATTCTGCTTTTAATAATTTCCGTATAAGTTGTCACCAACTTTTCATTGGCAATCAGGTTGTTGTAAGTTATTTCTTCCGAAAGATTGATAGGCTGCACCAGCAGAGTGGTTGTGGCCTCGTATTGGGGCTTAAGAACAAAAAAACTGATCAAGCCGGTAGCTGCAACTGCTACAACAGTTGCGAGGGCTATTAACGGCATCCTTCGCTTAATTATTGTCCATAAATCAGACATTTGCAGGTTCATTCAATATCCCCCTCAATATCTAGTGGAATCCATGGTAAGGCTAGAAAGAGCCAAAAGTGTCTCCAGTGCAATGTATCAATAACCAGGCTGCTCAAGAGAACGCCGGCGAGGGTAGCTGTAACTACAGCGGAAAACCGGCTATTTTCAGCGGTAATGTTAAAGCAATGACGAAAAGATCTCATCAGAGTAAGGGCAATAAAATATAAATAAGAAAGTATACCCAATACACCATATTCGGTAAATATCCGCACATAAGTGTTGTGCGTTGCGTAGGCAAGCACTGGTTCAGATAAACCCGGGCCTATTCCAAGCGGTCTTTCCATCGCCATTTTTAAGGATGCCAGTTGCGTTCCAAAACGGTTACTATCATATTCTTGAAATCCTGCCCTCATGAGCAATAAATCATTTACCTGCGGCTGATTTAAAATGATGAGAATACAAGGCAGCAGAAAAATGACGATGGCCGATATTGTTACTATCCTCTTTTTTAGAGAAACAGCAGATGGCAAAAAAAAGTATAATAAAAGAGAAATAAAATAATGCCCGATCGCCGCACGGGAAAAGCTCAGCAATACCCCTACAGTTAAAATCATGATGGCGATAACACAAAGCGCCCTAACAATAAAATCCCGTTTATTTTCAAACAGGTATATCCCATACAAAACCGCCGGGATAAGAAATGGACCAAAAACATTAGCATCTTTAAAAACACTGGAAACTCTCATTCCCGCATACTTTAAAAATAAATCAGCCCAGGGTATCCAGCCAAAGTAAGCCATGATTCCAACAACTGCTGCCAACAAGGCTGCAAACATGTAACCGGAAAAGATAATATTCAGGATCCTGCTGCCGAAGGTCTGTAAAGTTCCCACTAAAAAAAACCACGTCACCAGCAAATAAAAAGTTACCCCCAAAAACCATAACGACCTGTCCAAATAGTCAAAGGAAAAATAAAGCGATAATAAATTTGCACTAAAGAATATCCCCATTAAAATAAGAGGTATTAGTGCATCATATCGAAAGGATAGATAGGAAAAAGCAATTGCGACGACAAATAAAAGTACAAAAAGATAATCATGGGGCGACGGCTCTATCGCAACAAAGGAGCTTGAGGCCATCCACAGCCACAGCAACC
>CAZQXY010000123.1:0-6484 GCA_964597455.1 uncultured Desulfovibrionaceae bacterium | reverse complement strand
GCCGGCTCCCCGTCGTCGTCGCAGCGGGCCAGAAGGTGATCCCCTGTTCCCAGCCGGAAAGCGCAGGCATGATGCGTGGCGCCCGGCAGCTCCTCTTTAACAGCGTTAAGAAATGCGCGGGCCTCGTCCTCCCCGCCGCAGGAAGTTAAAGAAGCGTAAAACCTGCACGCCCCCACGGCAATCTTTGTTCTGACGGGAGCCTCGATAGTCTGGTAACTGTAAATTTGCTTAGATTGAGACTTGGAAATAGATTTGGAATCAAAAACCGGGGCTGATTCCGATCCTGGGCCTGAGCCTAAGCCTGAACCTGAGCCTGAACCTGAGCCTGAATCCGGATTGTACATGCTATTATTCCCTTTCCCTTCCCATAAAAGACCTCCAGCGGCGCAATCTTTCTTTTATTTCTTTTTCATACCCTTCATCGCTCGGGCGGTAAAATGTTTTTTCCGCCATCCCCTCCGGCAGATAGCGCTGCGGAATAAAATGCCCGGGGAAATCGTGAGGGTAAAGGTAGCCCTCCCCGTGCCCCAGGCTGGAAGCCCCCTTGTAGCCGGTGCTCCGAAGATGCGGGGGCACCCTCCTGTTCGGAGCGTTTTTTACTTCGGCTGTCGCCTCGTTAAGAGCCATATAGGCGGCGTTGCTCTTGCCGGCGGAAGCCAGATAAGCCGTGGCCTGGGCCAGCGGTATGCGCCCCTCCGGCATACCTATCTGCTGCACGGCCTGGGCGGCAGCCACAGCCAGGGGCAGGGCATGCGGGTCAGCGTTGCCGACATCTTCACTGGCGCTGATAATGAGGCGGCGCGCGATAAAAAGGGGATCTTCCCCGGCTTCCAGCATTCTCGCCAGCCAGTAGAGGGCGGCATCGGGGGCGGAGCCGCGGATCGATTTAATGAAGGCCGAGATAATATCATAGTGATAATCCCCGCCGTGATCATATTTCAGGTTCCGCCGCTGCATGGTACTTTTGACCTGCTCCAGGGTTAGGCTGCGGGCGGCGCTTTCAAGTTCCCCCGCGGATTTTATATTTTGTGCATCCTTCTCCTTTTCCTTCTCCTTGAAAGCAAAATTTACCGCGGAGATCTCCAGAGCATTCAGGCCAATTCTCGCGTCACCGTCAGCCATCTGAACCAGGTAGTCGAGCGCATCCCCGGCAATATCCAGATGATACCTCCCCAGACCCCTTTCCTCGTCCTTAAGAGCCCTGAGCAGCAGTTTTTTAACCGCCGCCGGGGGCAGGCTTTCAAAGGTAAAAAGCAGCGAGCGGGATAAAAGCGGCGGTATGATCGCAAAAAAAGGGTTTTCGGTAGTGGCGCCGATCAGATAGACCAGGCCTTCCTCCACCGCGGGGAGAAGGGCGTCCTGTTGTGCCTTGTTGAAGCGGTGGATTTCATCGATGAAGAGAATGGTCTTCTTGTCCCAGCCGGCCTGATTTTCTTTTGCCTCCCCGATAACGGCGCGCACCTCTTTGACGCCGGCGGTAACGGCATTTAATCTGGCAAATCCGGCCCTGGTGTTGATGGCGATAATTCTGGCCAGCGCGGTTTTCCCGGTGCCGGGGGGGCCATAAAAAATAAAGGAAGAAAAAAGCTCTCCCTCTACCGCCCTGCGCAAGGGCATATTTTCCCCCAGCAGGTGTTCCTGTCCCACAAATTCATCCAACGAGCGCGGCGACATGCGCCGGGCGAGCGGCCCGTCCTTTTTCATTTTTTCTTCACGGACATACGAGAGAATATCCAAAAGAAGCCTCCTTAGAGGAAGAATGTAAACGGCCGGCCGTTATTTCCGGGGCAGTTGTTTATTTATAGCGTTTTTCCGGCAGTAGCAATATTCTCTGCCGCTTGCAGGTAAAGAGCGCGCTCCAGCCTGATCTTCTGCAGGGCACAGCCCAGCCTGTAGTTCTTGCGCAGGTCCCCAGTCATGAAATAAGAGCCGGCGGCGCAGCCCCTCCCGCAGAGAAAACGCGCCCAGCAACCCGGGCAATCCTCTCTTTCCCAGGCGGCTTCGGCGATATTATCCCCAATCTCCCGTTTAAGAGCTAAAGGTTCATCCATCAGGTTCCCCATATAAAAATCGTCTATCCCCGCAAACTGGTGGCAGGGATAAAGCCCCCCGTCCGCGGTTACGGCGAGGTACTCCGCCCCGGCCCCGCAGCCGCTCAGGCGCTTGTAAAGGCAGGGGCCCTCCTGCAAATCGAACAGGAAATGGTAAAAACGGAAAGGCTTCCCGTTTTCTTTTTGCTCCAGGAAGAGATCAACGAGGCGGTCATACTCGCGCTCCAGAACGGGAAGATCCTCTTCCCGCAAGGCGTAATTTTCATTTTTATCGCAGACAACAGGCTCCAGGGAAAAGGAGTCAAAGCCCTGTTTGAGGAAATGGCGGATTTCACTGCAAAAGTCCAGGTTAAACCTGGTATAGGTGCCCCGGATAAAATCATTCTGCCTTTTCATTTTTCCCCTGGCCTGCAGGATCTTTTTAATGTTCTTCATCACAACCTCATAAGAGCCTTTGCCGTTTTTGAAACTGCGCATGAGATCGTGAACCTGCGGGCGGCCGTCGAGACTGAGGATAACGTCAATACCTTCGTTGTTTAGAAAATCGATTATCTCATCATTGAGGAGTAGCGCGTTAGTAGTCAGCGTAAAACCAAAAATCTGACCTTTTGCCTGCGATTTTTCCCGGGCATATGCTACGATTTCCTTGATCACAGGGAAATTTAATAGGGGCTCACCCCCAAAAAAATCTATCTCCCTGTAGCGGCCGACCTCGTTCTCCAGAAGAAAATCCACCGCCTTTTTGCCGACATCCCAGCTCATATGCGGCGTCCTGTAACCTTCCTCCTTCCGGGCAAAACAGTAACGGCAATAAAGGTTGCAGTTATGGGAAATGAACAGGCAGAGCGCCTTTACACCGGAAGCTGACAGCTTCTCATTGTCTAACGGCGGGGGAGGTGAAAAAAGAAGTTTTTCTTCCTGAAGTTCCTCTATCTGGCGATAAGCTTCCTCTATCTCGCCTATCCCGCCTATCCCGCCAGCGGAATATGGGCTTAATAATGCGCGCCGCTTATCCTCTTTGCTCCTGCCGTTCAGCAGCTGGTTTATCAGTTCCCAGGCGAGATCATCAACCTCATGCAAAGAACCGCTGTTAACATCGTAAACCAGCTTCAATCCGCCGTATTGAAAAGTATGTACATCCTCTCTCCTGATCCCCCCTGGTTCCCTCTTGATCCCCTCCGGCAATAATAGTCCCCCTCCGTTTAATAAGCTGCGCATGGGACACGGGGACAGGAGAGACCACTGAAAAACTATGTTCTTGGCTAGCTATGCTTAAATCACTTTGAGAAAAGTTCAATGTTATCAGTAGTTTAAAGATCCTTCGCTAACGCTCAGGATGACAATTCAGGGCTTTTTCAGTGGTCTCGGACAGGCCCTCGTCCCGCAATTAAAGCATTTTTTAGGAAAACTTTAAACGATCTGTCCCCTCTAAACAATTGTTCTAGAAAAACTTTATTGGGGTTAAATTGTTTTACCTTTCCTGCAAGCGGCGGCAGAGTTGATTCCCGACGGTACAGGATGTTTTGCATGCCGACTGGCAAGATGTCTGGCACTCCCGGCATCCCCTGTCCTCCAGCGATTGCAGGTTACCTTTAATAATTGTCCTGATATGCTTCATTCAGGTCACATCCTTCCTTTAGCATTATTCTATACGCAACCTTTTCCAGCGTCAATGTTATTTTAATGAACAGTCCTTTTAAAAATAAAGGTATTTTCCACCCTCTTTGCTGCTGGAAACAAGGCCTTTTTCTTTCATATATGCCAGATGCGCCAAAACCTCGGCAACAGCAAACCACTTCTGCATCGGCGGAGACTGCTCCCATGAAGAGTTCATATCCCAGCTCATGTTTGCCGCCAGGGAATAGGCATTGTATGGCCCTTCATTAAGAATTGCACGAACTTCGTTTTCCCTTTGCAGATGGTGATATTTCAGTTCGCGGATCCTCTCCCGGCAGTTTTGCAATATACTGCGGTGGCCCGGTAGAACAAGCTCAACATCGAGGTCAGATACTTTATCCAGGCTTTCCAGGTAAACCCCAAGAGGGTTGCCCAAGGGGCTGCTCTCCTGATCCATTATCAAAGAAATGTTAGGAGTAATATCCCCCAGAATATGGTCCCCTGAAAAGAGAATCTTTTTATACGGATCATACAGGCACATGCATCCGTAGCTATGCCCGGGAGTTTCCAGGCACTTTAAATGATAATTCCCCACTTGCAGAAAATCGCCTTCCCTCAAGATGGTGAATTCCTTCGCATCAGCCAGATCAAGGTTCCAGCGGGGATGCTGTTTCAATGCTTTCTCCAGCTCGTATTCAGGAAATCCATTATCGGAAACAAAGCCGGCAGCCTGTTCCCAAAGACTTACCCTCCTGTCAGTAAGCGCCATCGCATCGGGTTCATTTAAATAGATTTTACTGTTTTCAGATGCCAGGTAAAACGCAAGCCCGAGATGATCCACGTGAAAATGGGTGACGAAGATATCCGTTATATTTAAATCCACCTTTAATTCCTTTAACGCCGCATCTAAAACTGTGCGGCACTCTTTTTTGTTCATTCCTGTATCTATGATTAGATTTCTTTCTTTTCCTTTCAGCACATAAGAATTAACATTCTGCAAAGGACTTTCAGGCAATGGTACTTCTACCCTGTAAATTTCCGGTAATACTTCCTCAATGAATGGAAGCAATCCTGCATTCTCCCTTCTGAACATTTTGGACATAGTAATCAGTAGTTTAAAGATCCTTCGCTAACGCTCAGGATGACAATTCAGGGGTTTTTCAGTGGTCTCGGACAGGCCCCTCGTCCCACAATTAGGGCAACTTATTTAGAAAATTATTAAAACGACCTTATCCAACTATGCTATCTCTCCTGAGGCAATCTTCTCTTTACCATTCTTCTCTAAAATGTAATTTTTGTCAAGCACGAGCTGCTTTTATGTTTTTATCGCCGGGCAAGGACAATCTTAAAATTAATTTCTCAAGGAATCATCATCGATGCCGCCTCGCGGCTTGTCCCCGGGGTAACACCTCTATCATTCTGTTCATAATCTAAATGAGAGAATATAAAGGCTTGATAAGATGGATACGATGGATACGATGGGTAAAAAGAACTACTTCAGGCTTAGCTGCTTGCCTCTGCGAAAGCAGGGGATAGTAGCTTCAATAAAGGCGGAAGGCTTTTTGCGCGGCAGACTTTTAGATCTGGGTTTTGTGCCCGGCACTGTTGTCGAGCCTGTTCGCAGGAGCCCTCTGGGCGATCCCACGGCATACCGTATCAGGGGAACGGTAATTGCATTGCGCTCGGAAGAAGGGAATAAAATCCTTGTTACATTACATAGGGAGGAGGCAAAAATGCCTTGAGTTTCAGTAACCTGTTCGGACTGCGACATAGGGGACGGTTCTCCCTGTCGCACCTTCCGTCAAGTATCTGTGCAAACAGAAAAGGTTTTCCCAGCCCATCTTTAAACAGCGAGGAGTACATAATAGCTCTTGCAGGCAACCCCAATACGGGGAAAAGCACGTTGTTTAATGCTCTTACCGGCCTCAGGCAACATACGGGTAATTGGCCGGGGAAAACTGTTGCCCAGTACAGCGGAAGCTGTAACCTGAACAGCAAAAAGGTAACGCTTGTCGACCTACCCGGAATTTACTCCTTACTTACTAATACGATTGAAGGGGAAATTGCCCGCGATTTTATTTGTTTTGCCCGGCCGAATGCTACTGTAATAGTAGTTGATTCGACCTGTTTGGAACGAAATTTAAATCTGGTCCTGCAGATTTTAGAGATCACACCGAAAGTCATCCTCTGTGCCAACCTGATGGATGAAGCAAAAAAGAAAAACCTGCATATCGAGATCAGTGAATTGGAAAAGAAACTGGGGATACCTGTTATCCCTACTGCAGCGCGTAGTGGCAAGGGTTTAAATAAACTTAAATCCGCAATGGACGACTTAATATGCGGCAGGATAACCACCCGGCCCTACCGTCTGCAATATTCTGCCGAGATAGAAAAGGCAATTAGCGAGATGGAAATAGAGCTCGCACCAATTGTAACAAACGGATTAAGCCCAAGATGGGTGGCTTTGCAGCTTCTCACCGGGGATAGTATATTTATAAACGGAATCGAAAAATATTTAGCCGGCAAACAACAGGATGGGGGAGCTTCCGAATGAGCGAATATGAAATGTATCGAGAAATACCGCCGACCGGAGCGAAAATGCAGATATTGGAGGAGAGGCTGTTAAACAAAGCGGCCGAAAAAGCATGTGATATCCGGCAAAACTGGGGAGATAGGATACGCGATGAAATTACTACAGCCATCTATCGCCACGCTGAAAAGATCAGCAGCGATGTTGTTTCGAGGGGAAAAGAAAAGACCTGGAACAGGAATAAGATAATCGATGACATTGTTACTTCCAAGGCGCTCGGTTTCCC
>CAZQXY010000122.1:0-6484 GCA_964597455.1 uncultured Desulfovibrionaceae bacterium | reverse complement strand
GCAGGGGTGTGTCCCCTTACCTTTTCCCCGTCCCCGCAGCTTCACTTATACATTAGCCCCTGAGCAGTTACTATTATTCTATTTAGGATCATATTTTGTCTACGTTAAGAACGTTGACAAGCTGGAAATACATCTCGTAAAGGTGGAGCCCATCGCTAAAGGCCACAATTGGCCCGTCATGCACCTCGAAGTCAAGCTGGGCCAGAACGTATTCCTTGAGCAGTTGCAGGCCGCCGAGGTTTTCGGGAAGGCCCGTAAAAAGGTCCCAGCTGCGGAAAAACAGGCCCATCTGCAGCAGCCCGTTGACCACCTTAAAAGTGATTACCTTCAAGCAGGGGGGATCATCCTGGTTAATGGAGGACGTGTCCCCTATGGTGATGGCAGCCTGGTTGGTGCCCCCCTGCGACTTATTCAACAGCTCGACAGCCCGCGGGAGCTGGGGCGCAATGTACATTCCATAAGTATAATCCTCGTTTATCCCTTTTTCGGCGCTGAGGAGGTACTTTTGAAAATACCTCCAGATTTTCTCGTCGTCTGTTGGTGCCGGGATTCCACAGCCTTCAGGAACCCGGACGCCCAGCGGTCGTATTGACGGTTCCAGAACCCTCAACACGGCATAATCCAGCTGCCTTCTTACCTGCCCCACGTAACTGCCGACCTGGACCTTGTAATCGTAACCTTTGCGCACGGCACACCACATGATCTCGCGCCAAACATCCTCGATCGTTCTTCCTTCGACTATGTTATATTCAAAAAGCATATTTGTCCTCCATTCCCTGGAACGATTAAACACTCTTCTACGCGGCAAGCGCCGGACATTTCCTGCAAATATCAAGCATTTCCCGTAAATTAAGGAATGTCCCTTCCTGCCTGGGTCGCTCACATCTCTTAAGCTCCCCTTTGTTAATATTATTACCATACATTATTGCTTCTGCTATTGCAACAGCAGAATACTCCTTTGAATGTGAATTCCCTGGTAAAAACGATTCTCGCTAATTATTCCCCTCCATAAAATCCTGAATTATATTTTGAATGCACCCTTTTTCTTCTTCGGTCACTATTTCATACCACGCTTCATTTATAAGATGCCCTCCACCCTCAATTGATGTTGTCTGCAAATCATTTATATTAAAAGATGAAAAAGATTTGATAAGCGCATCCAATTCATTTGTTTTTAAGGTGGTCTTGACATTAACACTTAAGAGCTCCATTATTCTATTAATCCTGGTAAGTGTGCGAACGGAAGACAGCTTATCCGCCAGCAGGGACAAGGCAAGCTGCTGCCGCTCCATCCTCTGGTAATCGCTGTCATGTATTCCGTCATTGCCCTTCCGAAAACGCACAAATCCGAGCATGTCCTTACCATCGAGGAGCCGAACTCCTTTTGCCAAGTGAATACTGGTACCGTCAACGGGATCATCATAATGCATCTCCCGGGGGACGGAGACCTCGATTCCGTCCACCAGGTCAACTAAATCAATAAAACCCTGAAAATTGATGGATACATAGGCATATAGATCTATATCTAGCCAATTTTCAAGGGTTTCCATCAATAATGCCGCCCCGCCTCTGGGGTATGCCGAATTTATCCTGCCTTTCCCATGGCCTGGAATATCCACATATGCATCCCTCGGAACAGATATTAAGTACACATTGACAGGTTCCGGATCAACCAGCGCCAGCATTATAGTATCCGAATGCCCCGGGTCATTAAAGGCCTCCCGCTCGCTGATCCCGAAAAGGAGAAGGGCAAAAGGAGCTGACAGTTTCCGGTTTTCAATTAATCCGGTTTCTCCATGGTCTTCCTCTTGATTGTCTTGATCTTCCTGGACGATCATCTTCTCCAGAGTTTTTTTATACTCAAAGTAATTTGTTACTCCACACGCCCCTGCTCCAATTAATATTAAAATTAAAAAAAAGGTAATAACACGTTTCATCAAATCGCTCCAGTCATCTTAACTTAGCTTGGTGGTACTTTGTGATACTTTGTGATACTTTGTGATACTTTTAGTGGTACTTTATGATACTTTGCGGTACTTTTGTTTTCACCTCTATAATTCGACGGTTTATCATGGAAAAAGTTCTCCTTTCTGCCTCTTGAAAAATTACCCTTTGAAAATTTCAATTTTACCCTATTTTACGCAGTGAAGGATCTTCGGCAAAGGAGATAGAGCTGTAAAGAAATAGGATTTCATTTAGACCGTATTGTTCGATATAGGGCAGCAGCGGCGAGTTAAAATGGCGCAGATCGATGAGATGGATTTCAGCAAAGTGATTGGTAAGGAAAGGAACGAAAGTATTGGCATAAGAGTCTTTAATAACCAGCAGCTTTCTGCCCGTATCATTTTGCACTTTAATCCTGATCAGGGGATGGTTGCCGTCCAAAAAAACAGCGTATTTGTCCTTTTTTTGTAAATGCTCCCTTGCATAGAAGCTGCCGGTGGTTCTATTTTCATGAACGTATTCGATCCGGCAGGGTAATTCTTCCTTTGGTTTGTAGATCTGGATAGCATCAGGCTGAACAAAACGATGGCCGCTTTTTGAATAAAGCGTACCGTAAAAATTGTCACAAACCTGCTCTACGGAGTAATCTTTTGGATTCAGCGGCTGAAATCCCATCACGCTTCCGGCTTCCCGGTAAGCATAATATGCCCCTTGCGATGTCCAGTGGTGATCGGTTTTATAATAAATGTATTCTTGCTTATGCGCGGCGAGGGCATCGCAGGTATCGATAAAGTGAATACCTGATGCCAGTTGTTCCCGGAGCAGGCAAAGTTCGTCCAATGTCTGCCGGGGTACAGCAGACGGCGGAAGCCTGTCATCCAGGATTTGCACAGAAGCAGGAGCCGGCAGAAAATACACCTGGGCCGGAACATTCTCGGCAAACTCGTTGACAGTGGCGATATTTTTCGCCAATAATTCCCTGTTTAGTTTATCCGGCTTCTGCAGCAGGTAACCATCTTTGCCGAAATAGACGCCGTTATTATCCTTTTTTTGTAATATAAGCTCGGCGGCGGATTTAACGCCCACCCACAGATCCCGAAAAACAAACTGATCGGCCAAGTATTTTTCGGCACTATGGCTGAATTTCCCCGATAAGAGGTCATCCCACGTAAGGCGGGGCTTTTGCTCGAGCATACGGTTTTCAGCTTCAGAGGAAGCCCGGTCGGGCAGGACCGCGAACAGCAGCGAAAAAGCGGCTAAAAAAATGATCATTGTTATGCCTAATATCCCGTTAAAACGCTGCAAATAATCACCCCTTTGTTTTAAAAGCGGAAGTATAAAAACGGGTTGTAGGTTGTATCGACCAGATAGGCCGTGGAAAGAAAAAGCACCAGCAAGCAGGAGAGCGTTGCCGCAGTATAATAAAGCGCTGCTGAACTCTCGAACAGCCTTTGCTTAATCATTTTAAAGAATGGCGTAGAAGCGAACAATGCAAGAGTAATTAAAATGGCGTGAGTATATAAAAAGTAAAGGGCTTCCCGGTCAAAAAACCCTGCACCGTTCAGGCCAAACAGCGCTTGAAGGTATTGCCACCCCGCAGGTAGATCATCAAAGGTAAACAACACCCACCCCAGAAGTACCAGTAGTATGGCGTAGATATGGCAGATAAAGCGGGGAGCCCGGCGCAACAACTTTAAAAGAAAGGCTTTCTCCAAAACCAGAATAAAGCCGTAATACAATCCCCAGAGAACAAAATTCCAGCTGGCCCCGTGCCACAATCCGGTCAAAAACCAGACCAGAAAAAGATTTCTGTAAAGCGCCGGTTTCCCCAAGCGGTTTCCTCCCAAAGGGATGTAGACATATTCCCGGAACCAGCTGCCAAGCGAAATATGCCAGCGCCGCCAGAATTCCGTGATACTCCGGGAAATATAGGGATAATTAAAATTTTCCGGGAAGGTGAACCCGAACATTTTTCCCAGACCAATGGCCATATCCGAATAACCGCTAAAATCGAAATAAATCTGCAGGGCAAAAGCGATAATCCCCAGCCAGGCGGTTAAGATAGTCACTTCGGAAGGCGGAACTTGCAGAATTTGCTGCCACAATAAACCTATATTGTTCGCCAGCAATACCTTTTTGCCCAGCCCAGCGACAAACCTCCTTATCCCTTCTCCAAAATCCTTGGTCCCTTCCACCCGCTTTACCAATTGTTCGGCAACAGAATGGTAGCGGACAATCGGGCCGGCTATCAGCTGGGGAAAAAGCGCGATATATGTGCCAAAAGCGATGAAATTTCGCTGTGCGGGCACTTCACCGCGGTAAACATCTGCGATGTAGGAGAGCGCCTGGAAGGTATAAAAAGAGATACCGAGCGGCAGCACCAGCTCCGGACCCGCCAGGCAGGTCCCCAGTAGGCTATTGACGGACTGCAGCAGAAAATCAAAGTACTTAAAGAAGCATAACAGTCCAATATTAATAAAAAAAGCAGCAAAAAGTACCGGAAGGGCGTTACTGTTTTTCTCTCCGCACCTGGCCAAAAGCAGCCCCAGGATGTAATTTGCCACCACCGAAAATAACATCAGTAAAACATAAACGGGCTCGCCCCAGGCATAAAAAAATAAACTGGAAATAAACAGGATAAAATTTCTGTACCGGCGCGGGGTTATATAGTAAACCAACAGCACAGCCGGTAAAAACATAAAAAGAAAAAATAAACTACTAAAGACCATTCTCTACTATCCTTCGTTCCTCTCTGGATTCTATTGAAACCGGTCTGGCTGCCTTGCTAAAGACCATTCTCTACTATCCACTTCTTATTTAAACAGCGCATTAAGCTTCGCATTTACCTCTTCGTTTTGGTCCGAAACGCAGAACACCACATACCTGCCCTTAACGTAAATAAATGGGTCTTCAAGCCTGGACAGCTCTGCCGGCAGGTAATCCTCAAAACTTGTTATCTGCTCGGCAACCCGTTGCAAAACAGCGGTTTCAATCCTTTGTGCGGCGTCGGCATCCGCCGCTTCGAAAACAGCAATTTCCTCTGCTGTAGCACCGGTGCTGACATATACCTGCTGCTCAACCACATCCCCTGCGGGGATTTGGTAAATTGCAGCGATCATTTCATCGCCGATTGCTGTCAGGGTATCTTGAAAGGCAATTTCCTCCAGCAGTATGACGGCGCATTCAGCGACATCCAGGGTAACATCTTCAGCGGGGCTGTTACAACCCGGGAGAACCGCCGCGATAAATGCAAGCAACACGGGCAGCACTATACATGCAATAAATGTCTTTAGCGGAGGGCTAAAGCAGGCGCAGTCACTGAAAAAACAAAACCCAAACTTTCCCTTGGGTATTACCTTCAACTTCTGTATCCTCGGCATTATTTCAACACCTCCTTCAAGTTAAAGCATCCGGCCTTAACTGATGATTCAGCTTCATAGTGTCCATTTCTTGATTCGGCACAGTATTTATCCCTGTTTTAAGAAATAAAAAGCACTATAATTGAAATCGGAGCGCTACTAATACATCTACATCGTACTACGGACATTTTCCCCGATTTTGGTAAATAGTGGAGCATTCTGCAACCAATCCCTAAGATGTACATTCGTTTCATTAATATATAATTCCTAAGGCAACCTTCATGGGTACCTATTCGGCAACATAGTGCAGCTTAAGGTAATCGAACCAGCGCTCACAGTAGCTTTTTTTCAGATGGATCCCATCGGTAGAGGCATCGCTAAAAAGATTCCCCTCCGCATCCGCCATACATTGCGCAACGTTCAGGTAGTAAAGGCCCTCCGCCGCCGCCATCTGCCGAATCAAGTGATTATACCCCCCGATATTGGCATTGTTAAAGATCTCATCGCTTTGCGAGCGCTCTTTGGTGACTGGAAGGAGCGATTGGACATATATCTGTGCCTCCGGCGCTATTTTTTTGATCTCGTCAACGACTTCGATATATTGCTTGATGAACAGATCACTGTAAGCCCAGCCAAGTTCGTTGATACCGAGCATAATATAGGCCTTTTTAAACGGCTTCCGCCGCAGAGCTTCGATGACGGTCACTTTTTCTCCGGCGGCTGTTTTGATAACCGACCTTGTAAAGACCGTATCCACCTTTAAACCGTTAGAGGTATAATACGCGGCGTTTTGCGGGCCGCCAAACATCTTTAAGCCCTCCGTGCGCGAGTCACCGATAAAAACGGCATCCCCGAAATATTCTTCCGCAACGGCGGTATCTGCTGCCGGCACCGGCTGGCTAAAATCATATCCCCCGGGTGCAGCCGGAGAAGTTGACGGTTCCGATTGTGATGAAGCCACACAGTCATCAGGGAAAAAACTTCCGCCAGGGGGCAGAGTACCATTATTGCCTGCAGCATTATTGCCTGCAGCGCAAAAATGACCCTGGTGGAAAATAGCAATCAGGGAAAGGAGCAGAAAAAGCAGCACAATCACCGGGGAAAAATACAGCAGATTTTGGGAACGCTGCAACTTGTACTGCAATCTGTAATACCTGCTTTCCATTCCGAGAATGCTCCTT
>CAZQXY010000121.1:0-6498 GCA_964597455.1 uncultured Desulfovibrionaceae bacterium | reverse complement strand
GCAGACTGTTTAAATACGTTTGTAACAATAACGATCGCGTTTCCTTCCAGGTCCTCTGTTTCAACGCAGCGTAGGGGGTGGTGCATCTTTGTAGTTCCTTCTTTGCCCAGAATAACGATGCGGTCCTTTTTAATTTTACTGCCGGGTGTTATGGGACATTCTTTAACTACTTCTACCAGGGCGCTTTTCTTCAAACGGCTGACAAACAGTATGCCCCTTTTGCAATAGTCATCGAATTTCTTGTAATCCACATAAGCCCGGTCAAAAACGTTAATAACATCCTTTTCTTCAATAATCAGTTTATCCATTTGGGTTTTGTCCGCTGGTTTGGCGTTAGTAATGACGGCCGCATCGGGTAGGACCCCTTGTTCAAACAGCTTCAGTCTTAAGTGTATCTTAACACCGCTTTTGGTTTTTCTAAAACTGGCCCAGCGGTAGCGGGTCAGACAAAGGCTGATCGTGGAAGAATCAATAAGGTGTAATCGGCCCAGTGCCCGGCTTATGGGTTTAAAGCCTGTTTGCATGCCTACCTGCCGTACAAGGTCCTGAAAAAGGAACTGGACTGTTTTAAGCATCATGTTCCGCAGTTTCCTGGATACCTGGGAAAAGCTGATGGAGCCTAGCCCGATTGCCTTGCTAAATTGTGTGTTACAAAGACTGTTGCTGATTTCCCTTAAACAGGTTAGCTGTTCCAGTTGGGCAAAGACTATTAAAATGATGAATTTAAAGGCCGTTAGCTTTTTGACGTATTTATCAACCTCCAGTTTTTGAAGCAGTTGGCGAAAATTTCGTGAAAATATTGGTTCAAACAGTTGATCAAATGTGGAATGTGTGGTACCCTTGCCTTGCATGTTCAGTCTCCTTTATGTGGGGATTATGGCAAGGACTACCATATATCTCTATTATAAAGGAGTTTTCTTTAATATGCAAGGTTTATATCCAAATTTAATCGGTATTTCTAGCTGTTTCTTTTAATTCCTTATTATTTCGTTACTTGACAAATTGATTTTTTGTTTATGCAACGGCAGTGATATTAGATCTGTGAGAGGTGATTAAAGATGTTCCCATAAAAAAGGAGGAGGCTTTTATCCCTCCTCCTTGCTGATTATAAGTTTTATTTTTCTTTTTCTCCGCACAACTGAAGCAGCTTTTTCCATTCAGCATCTATATTTTCCTGTAATAATGCCAGGGTTTCTTTGTTTTTCTCTTTAAATAAGTGACCAAAACGCCCTTGCGGTTTCAAGTATTCTTCAACAGCTATTTTCCTTGGCACCTTGGTTGTCAGTTTCCATTTGCCGTTTTCCACTTCAAAAAGTGGCCAGACACAGGATTGGACGGCCATTCTGGCTATTTCTACGGTGTTCTCCATCGGGAAACGCCAGCCGCGATGGCAGGGAGAGAGCACATTAATGAAAACCGGCCCGTCGGCGGCAAAGGCTTTCTGGGCTTTACGCACCAAGTCCTTCCAGTGGCTGATTGAAGCCTGGGCTACATAGGGAATATTATGGGCGGCGGCAATAGCAGTAAGATCCTTGCGGTTTTCCTTTTTGCCGTTACTATTGCTACCATGCGGGCTGGTTGTTGTCCAGCTTCCCATTGGAGTGGCCCCGGAGCGCTGGATGCCCGTGTTCATATATGCTTCGTTGTTATAACAGACGTAAATCAGGCGGTGTCCCCTTTCCAATGCACCCGAAAGGGACTGGAGCCCGATATCATAGGTCCCGCCGTCACCCCCAAAAGCAATAAAACGGTAATCTTCTTCTATTTTACCCTGCTCTTTTAAGGAATTATATGCGGTTTCCACCCCGCTTAAAGTAGCAGCGGCATTTTCAAAAGCACAGTGCACATAGGAGCTATTCCAGGAAGTGTAAGGGTAAATGGTTGTAGATACTTCCAGGCATCCCGTAGGATTTGCTACAACCAGTTGAACATTATCCGGTGCTCCCAGGAGTATTTGCCTGACAGCAATCGGTGCTCCGCATCCTGCGCACATGCGGTGTCCTCCCGTGAGGATCTGAGGTTTTTTAACCAGATCTCTTATTTTGGTAGACATTTTTTGTTCCGTTAAATTAGCTGACAAATTGTTTCACCTCCTATTCTCGTAACCCCAGGTAATTGACGGTTTGTTTTACTCGGCCGCTGAGGGCTGCCTCGCCTAATTCACCGGCAGCTTTATTAATGAGTTCGATAGGAAGGTCGCGGCCACCCAGACCATAAATATAGTTTATCATTAAGGGGCGCTGCTGCAGATCATACAAAGAAGAACGAAGTTCGACAAAGACCGGACCCCCCATATTTCCGGCAAAAGTATCGGAACGGTCGAAAACAGCTACTGCCTTGAGGCCTGAAAGGGCTTCTGCAAGTTCCTTTGCTGGAAAAGGCCGGAAAACACGTAATTTGATCATTCCGATTGGAATCCCCCTGGATCGCATTTCTTCCACTAAATGACGTATGGTTCCCGCTGCCGAACCCATGGCTACAAAGGCAAACTCTGCATCTTCCATCCCTACGCTCTCAAAAAGCCCGTAAGAGCGGCCGGATATTTTTCCAAATTCCTGCCCTACATCTTTAATAACCTTAACAGCATTTGACATGGCTTCTTCCTGCTGGCGCTTGAACTCAAAAAAATAACCGTAAAGGCTGTCAAAAGTTCCTACACTGACAGGGTTCTGTGAATCCAGAAGAGAATATGGCGGATTGAATTCGCCGATGAAGTTAGAAACAGGTTCGTCATCGATTATTTCAACTCTGTCGATAGAGTGAGAGATAATAAAACCGTCTAAAAGTACCATAACCGGCAAAAGAACATCAGGATTTTCAGCAATACGGACTGCCTGAAGGGTATTATCATAAGCTTCCTGGGCATTTTCTGAGAAAAGCTGAATCCAGCTCGCATCTCTTGCTCCCATACTGTCACTGTGGTCACAGTGAATGTTGATCGGTGCCGAGAGCGTGCGGTTAACATTAGGCATAACTATGGGTAATCTTAAACCGGATGCTATATGAAGCAGCTCCCACATGTAGGCCAGGCCCTGGGAGGATGTGCAGGTCATCGCCCGTGAGCCTGCGGCGGAAGCACCGATAGTAGCGCTCATTGCGCTATGTTCGCTTTCTACCGCTACCAGATGGGTTTTTACAATCCCATCCGCCACCAGCTGTGAAAAAGTTTCAACGATAGCGGTTTGCGGTGTAATGGGATATGCTGCAACCACATCCGGGTTTATTTGACGCATAGCTTCTGATACAGCGTCAGTTCCGACGATAGCCAGAGCTTTGCTGTTAATAATATCTTTATCGTCGTTTGGTATACCCTGGTTGATTTGGCTATTTATTACTTTATTGCTTATGGCCATTTAATTGCCTCCTTTCATTTAAATCATCGCTTATTTATGAACTTTTGATTCATCAATCATCTGGATAGCGTCAAGCGGGCATTCTGCGGCACAGATACCGCAACCTTTACAAAAATCATAATCTATTCCGATGACTTTTTCATCTTTGATCAGGATCGCGCTGTCAGGACAATAAACAAAACAGATGAGGCACTGACTGCAATTTTCTTCATTACGCACAGGTCTAAAAGTCCGCCAGCTTCCTGTTTCAAACTGGCGGGAGTTGCCGGGATCTCTAATTATGGCACCAGCCGGATGTTTTTTCCAGTTCCATTGCTGAATATCTTTGATATCCCAACTCATTCGCCTTTCACCTCCCTAAAGGCTTCTTCTAAAGCTTTTATATTATTTTCTACTACCTTAGCTGGAAATTTTTTACCAAAGGATTCCTTTAGAAAATCGATCGCCTCTTCTTTTTCCAGGAGGCCTGTTACTTTTAATACAGCTCCCAGCATAGGTATATTGGGCATAAAACGTCCCAGCGATTTTAACGAAATATGCGTTGCATCGACAACGAACAACTTATGACCGTTTAGATTAAGCTGTTTTCGAATGGTTTGCGGTTCATCGGTGGTATTGACAATAATAATACCATCATTGCTGACCCCTGCGGTAATATCCGCCACGCCCAGCAAAGATGAATCTACAACTACAATAATATCCGGTTGGGTAATACCGCAGTAAGTTGAAATTTTCTTTTTGCTTATTCGATTGAAGCATTGAATGGGTGCGCCCATTCTTTCCGGCCCGTATTCTGGGAAAGCCTGAAAATACATATCTTTAGTGAGGGACATCTCTGCCAGTGTCTTAGCTGCCGTTACAGCACCCTGACCTCCCCTGGCATGCCAACGGATTTCCATAACTTCTTTTGCCATAAAAAGGCACCTCCTTAATAGTCGCTCGTTTGCTGCACCTAAACTGTGGGGAAACGCTTACCCGGTTTAATCAGTAATTAAATAGTTTATGAAAGCATATATGAAAATTAGTAACAATATCACTAGCAAACATAATCACTGGCAAACATATTTATAGAAAACTAGCATGGTTGCCCGAATTGGTTTTTCCCCCATTATTTATGCGTTTGGGTGAGACAAAAATACCATTATCATAGTGTTGATAAATGGTATCTGAAAGAAAAGCTTATTTTAATTAACATTTTAACATAGATAACTAAATAATTCTATATCTAAACGCAAATTCTTTCCTCAAGCCAGGAAGTTTATAAATTCAAATAATTTCCCCAGAAAAGAGCTGTTTTCCAGTCTATTTCAAAAGGCAAAGCCTCGTATTGACATCTACAATTACAGTTGTTAAACTGAATGAAGAAAATTAACAAGAATTAGGGCAGCTGCTGCTAAGTAAGGGATCTTAAGGAGGAAGAGAGATGCCATTGTTATTTAGTGGACTTTTTATTTTTTTCGCCAGAGTAATTGATATGTCCCTGGCAACCTTCAGGATACTTTTAATCATGCGCGGGCAAAGCTTATCGGCTTCTTTGATTGGTTTTATTGAATCGGGTCTTTACATTATTGCTCTGACTGAAGTAGTAAAAAATATCAACAGCCCTTCAAGCATACTCCTATATGCTGCAGGATTCGGAGTGGGAACTTACATCGGCAGCTATATCGAAGAGCGTATTGCGCTGGGTTATGTTAACGTTCAGATAATTTCCATAGATAGTTTTGAAAATTTGCAGATAAGAATAAGAGAGGAAGGTTTCGGAGTGACTTCCCTCGAAGGATACGGTAGAGATGGGGCTCATAATATTCTTAATGTATTGCTTAAAAGACGCGATCTTCCTCTATTAATGAAAGTAGTCAACTCCGAGGATAAGAAGGCTTTTGTTTCAGTCACTGATACAAGAAAAATAATTGGCGGTTTTTTCTCAAAAAGGAAAGCAAAATAGTATAATTTTTTGAGCATTTTTTTGTTGTTGTTGCGGCAAATTGCATGTTTGTATGCGGGTATGGAGCAGTTCATTATTTAAGTATTATTTGAGTATCCAAGGAAAATTTTGCAGTGCATGCTTTATGGGAGGAGCTTTTTCCGAATGAAAAGCAATTGTTTGGAAATGGAACAGTTCAAGTCCATTGCCCTGATTGATTCCGGGGTAGGAGGCCTTACCGTAGTTAAAGAAATATTTAATCAGCTTCCCAATGAAAATATTGTATACTTTGGCGATACAGCTCATATGCCCTATGGGCCGCGTCCTTACGAACAGGTGAGAGGCTTCGTTTATGAAATATTAGACTTTTTAAAGACTCAGGAGATTAAACTTGTTATTATTGCCTGTAATACTGCTACTTCGGCAGGACTGCACTACTACCAGGGAAATACAGATCTTCCGCTTCTCGGAGTAATTGAGCCCGGTGTAAGGGCAGCACTGGGACAAACACGAAATAATAAAATTGGCGTTATCGGCACAACCGGGACAATAAAAAGCGGAGCATACCAGGATGTTTTTAGCAGGTTTGCTCCCGAAGTTCGGTTATACAGCCAACCCTGTCCGCTATTTGTTCTTATTGTGGAAAATGGGTTGGTGAACTCACCTGAAGCTGTTAGAGTGGCAGCAGAATATTTGCTGCCCCTTAAAAATGCAGGGATAGATACTTTGATTCTGGGATGTACTCATTATCCTCTTATGACGGATATTATTGGGAAGGTAATGGGCCCTGGAGTGAAGCTGATCAGTTCTGCTGAAGAAACCGCAAGAGAGGCGAGAAAGGTTATGGAAGAAAAAGGCCTGTTGTGTGGTGACGGCAAAGCTTTGTCGAACAGGCGTTTTTTCGTTAGTGGTCCTGCCAAACCCTTCGCTGATCTTGCCCAGAATGTACTTAAAAGGACAATCAAGGTTTATCAGGTGATACTCCCCTGGTAGCACCGGGCTAATTGCCGCCAGCCATCCGGCAGCGGATTGCGGGGATCCTGGCAGGGAGCAGGCTTAGAGCGGGTCAATTAAAAGAGCAGGTCAATTAAAAGAGCAGGTCAATTAAATAAGTTTGGAGTTACATCTTATATTGAATAATTTTTAGCAGCCTAAAGGCTGCTTTTTTTTCATAATTATGCAGAAGTGGATATATATATTATAAGACTATGTTTGTACACT
>CAZQXY010000120.1:0-6556 GCA_964597455.1 uncultured Desulfovibrionaceae bacterium | reverse complement strand
TCCTGCAGGACCTTAGCGGCAAGCTCAGGAATTCCTCACAGCCCTCGTTTCTCCTGGAACTGGCCTTTTTGCGTCTGCTGCGGGTCTACCGCTTTCGCGATTATCTTTCTCCGGAGACGCTTCTTAGCCGCCTGGAAGAACTGGAAGAAAAGCTCCAATCGGTCGGTCTGGGGACACTGGAAACCGCTACCGCTGCAGTTGATGATTCTGCCCCCGAGGAAATATTGGCGCCGGCCGCCGGAGCAGGTATTGGGGATATAATAAATGTGGCAAGATTTAACTCAGAAGTTTCTAAAAAAAATGAGGTAGTGTTTCCGGAAGGGGGCGGGGATCCCTTAAAAGAGAAAGCTCATTCCCCTGCGGGCAGCTCCGGCAAAGGAGAATTTGAGGAGCAGGAACAGGAGTTAGGATCGGAAATGAAGCCGGAGCTGGAGCAAGAACTGGCCCGAGCGCTGGGGACGGAACAGCTGAGAGAAATATGGGATAATAAACTGCTGCCGGAGATAAAAAAACAGCATAAGCACAATATTTATGCCCTGCTGCAGGACGGCCGCCCTTTTTCTTGCAAAAAGGGAATCTTCACCGTTTGTTTGCCTCCGGGATACAGCTTTCATCAGGGGAGAATAGAATCCACCCGTAATAAAAAATACCTGGAATCCCTGCTGAAAAATCTTCTCGGCTATGCCGTGGATCTGAGGGTTATTTTACAGGAGATGCCTGAAGACAATCGCAACAAGTATGGTCCGTATGAAGAAAATACACCTCAAGAAATTACACGAGAAGTAGATGCAGGAGAAAACACAGCAGGAAAAAACGCACGCGTGAGTGGGGGGGCTGGAGGCGCCCAGTTAAGCGGGGATGGCGATCTTTTCATCCGGGAGATGCTCGAGCTTTTTAACGGCAAGCTCATCGAAGCCGGCGGCAATGAACTAAAATCCCGCGATTTCTGGTCCTTTAGTATTGATTCCGTACCCGAAGAAACGGATGAATAAGAACACCGGTGATGAAAGGAGAAAGAAAAAATGGCAAACGGTAAAATGGGCAAGATGCTCAAACAAATGCAAAAAGTTCAGGCGGAAATGTTAAAGGTACAGGAGGAGCTGGCTAACCGCACTGTAGAGTCTACCAGCGGGGGCGGAGCGGTGCGCGCCGTGGTCAACGGTTCCAAGGAACTGGTTGAGCTGCAGATTGATCCCCAGATTCTCAAGGACGAGGAAGCGGAGATGATCCAGGACCTTGTGATCAGCGCGGTTAACGAAGCTCTTCGCCAGGCCGATAAAATGGCCAACTCAGAAATGCAGAAAATTGCCGGCATGCCTGGTCTGCCAAAAGATTTGTTCTAAACCGGCCATATTTCAGGAAGGTTGGTAAAAAATATGCTTTTTTCTCCCTCAATTACAAGATTGGTCGAAGTTTTTCGACGCCTGCCGGGCATTGGGCCCAAAACGGCCCTGCGCCTGACTTTTTTTGTTTTATCGCAGAAAAATGAAGAAGTGCAGGAGATGGCCCGTGCTTTGGTGGAAGCGAAGAAGCGGGTAAGGTATTGCGCCCGCTGCCGAAACCTTACTGAAGATGAGCTCTGCCCCGTCTGCAGGGACGAACGTCGCGATAAAACCCTGCTCTGTGTGGTTCAGGAACCGCGGGATATGATGGTTATTGAAAAAACCGGGCAGTTCAAAGGGAGGTATTTTATCCTTCACGGGGCTCTCTCCCCGGTGGAAGGCATCGGCCCCGACGAACTAATGATTCCACAGCTCCTGCGGCTTATAGAGAACGAAAGGATCGAAGAGGTCGTTATTGCTACCAACCCCAACGTCGAGGGCGATGCCACGGCTTATTATATCGCCGGCGCCGCCAGGCCTTCGGGGGTGAGGGTGATGCGCATCGGGTTTGGTTTGCCCGTGGGAGGCGATCTGGAATATGCTGATGAGCTGACAATGACCCGTGCTCTGGAGAGCAGAAGAGAAATGTAGGGCAAGCCTAAGGGATAGTTCTTAACCCAAGAACCGTTCCCAAACTTGCGCCCTCATGGTATAAAGTGTTTTCCTCCCGTCAATAATAGAATTAAAAAGGGAGGATGAAAACCGTGGGGCGCATTTTATTATCGGCCATTATTATATTTGTCATTGGCGGTATTTTTTTTATGGTTCCCGAGCAGGAGGCAACAACCCAGGAGAACCCTTTTTTAACCCTCCAGCATATAATGGACCTGGCAGAAGCTTCTACTGTTGAAGGTGAGATCCATTACTGGGCTTTGTTGGGTCCGTCTCCGGAAAACCTTTCTCTGGACGATCTGGAATCCAGGGCAACCGAGTTTCTTGACCGTATTGTAAATCAGGATCAAAATAGTGTTTGCGCTAGTGATGTACTTTCCGAACCCGAAGACCAAAAGGGATTTGCCCACGCTGTATATCGTTCCGGGGAGTCCGCCGTGAAAGACGGGAAAGACTCTTTTCCCGAATATATGGTGGTTGAGAGGGAGCAGGAACTGCTCTCCGGAGGCCGCGCCAGACTCTTGCTGCAACACATGGATCAGGATAACCGGAAGGTTATGCACCTGCAACTCACCATTACCCGGGAAGGGGATACAGCCCAGCTGGGTGACCTGGCCTCCCGGCTCCCCGCAGCCTTCAGAGCGGAAGCTGAAAGCAGTAATCTTTCTTTCTGTCTGACGGGTCATATTGATGGGGAACTGAATCCTGCACAGATGGAACAACTGGCACGGGCTATTACCCGTGAAATTGGCGGAAAGCAGGTCCAGAGCGTTCAAGATGGCGCAATGGTAAGCGTTACCGGTTATACTCCGGATTTGGGAGACTATTTGAAGGCGGAAAACCTGCGTATCAATCTTAACCTGGCCATGCGTTATGATGATTGCCTTGGGAAAACCGTCATCTGGGCGGGAACTCCGCTCATAGCCGGGCAGTACTAGCAAGGCAGTAGCAGGGAGGTATTTATTTGGAAAGGATAATCGTCGAGGGGGGCGTCCCGCTCATGGGGCGGGTAAAAATAAAAGGCGCCAAAAACGCCTGTCTGCCTATGATGGCCGCTTCCCTTTTAACTCCGGAAAGTGTGGTCCTGGAAGATGTGCCGGACCTGGAGGATGTCCGTACGATGTCCCGCCTATTAAAAGCCCTCGGTGTGGAAGTTTACAATGATCGCAAAAACGAGCGCATCGTTTTAAATTCCCGTCGCCTGACTTCTTCAACGGCTCCATTTGGCCCGGTGCGTCGCATGCGGGCTTCTTTTTTGGTTATGGGCCCCCTGCTGGCCAGGGAGGGACACTCACGTGTTTCTTTCCCCGGGGGTTGCGCAATAGGGACGAGGCCCATAGACCTGCATTTGAAAGGACTGGAGGTAATGGGAGCGCAGTTTACGATGGATGAAGGTTATATTGAAGCAGAAACACCATGCCTGCGGGGTGCTACTGTTTATCTGGATTTTCCCAGCGTAGGCGCTACCGAGAATATCCTCATGGCTGCTGTTCTCGCCCAGGGGACGACCGTCATTGAAAACGCCGCCGCTGAGCCGGAGGTTGTTGATCTTGCCAATTTCCTGAACAGCTTAGGGGCCAGGATTATCGGGGCAGGGACGCCCCTGATCCGGGTGGAGGGCGTTACTTCCTTAAAAGGCGGGTGTTACAGGGTTATCCCCGATCGCATCGAAGCGGGGACTTTTATGGTTGCCGCCGCCATCAGCGGCGGAGACATAATTCTGGAAAACGTGATCAGCGAACATTTAACAGCGGTAATTGCCAAGCTTCAGGAAACAGGGGCGCTTGTGGAAGAACCCCGGAAAGGGATACTGCGCGTGAGATCCCGGGGACGCCCCGTGCCGGTGGATATTAAAACCCTGCCTTATCCCGGCTTCCCCACGGATCTGCAGCCCCAGTTTATGGCCTTGCTCTCCCTTGCTTTTGGGACCAGTGTTATCTCGGAGACGGTCTTCGAGAAGCGTTTTATGCACGTCGCAGAGATGGCACGCATGGGAGCAAAGATCCGCATTGAAGAGCGAACGGCCATCGTTACCGGGCAGCCGCTGCTGCAAGGGGCTGCAGTCTGTGCTCCCGACCTCCGGGGAGGGGCCGCCCTGGCACTAGCTGCTCTTGCCGCAAGGGGTTTTTCAGAAATCAGGGGTGTCGGGCACATCCGGCGCGGGTACAGCCGTCTGGTTGGGCGCTTCAGGTCCCTGGGCGGGCGAGTTTATATGTTGCCATCCTGATGTGGAAAAAGAATTAACCTCCGTACCCGAATAATAGTATTTGATAATCGTGGCAAAGTCGTTTCCCTCTTTAGCCATCCCATCAGCACCGTACTGGCACAAGCCCACTCCGTGGCCGTACCCCCTGGTGCTGAAAATAATTTTTTCCTCCTCCACTCTCCACTGAAAGGAAGTGGAGGGCAGCCCCAGCAGATTACGTACGTCTGTTCCGCTGTACCTTTGCCCGGGTTTTCCAATGTTCAGAAACAGATTGCGCCCGCTTCTACTGCGCAGGGCCACCTCCAGCAGCGGGATGTTACCCTCTGCCAGGACCGGGATCGCTTCCTTTTTGTTATTAAGCGCAGCCACAAATGATGAGAGCTCCATCGCTATCTCCTGCCTGTAGTGCGGTGAATGCCGGCAGTAGTTGCACTCCATACTCTGCAGGTATGGAGTGCCGCCTCCGCTCCATACATCCTCCGCGTTTTCAGTCATTCCCCCGCAGGTGGAATGGTAAACCGCCGTGATGAGGTTGCCCCCATATGTTAAGACGAGCCCGCCGGTTGAGCTGACCGCCTTCCGGATTTTCTCCAGGTATGCAGAGGCATCTTCGGGCGGCCATTTCTCCAGGGCCTGCTGATCATCTTCCCAGGCCTGACAGCACGCGGCGTCCGTACAGAGATCCGCCCCCGGGTGATTCCGGCAGCCCTCGCCTCCCAGGTCCAGAGCCTTGTGCAGTGTGTATGTGCGCGCAACAACAGCCTGGGCTTTCAGGGCTTCCAGATTAAAAGAAGCTGGCATCTCCGCGGCAACCGCGCCTGCAAGGTACTCTTCCAGCGCCATCTCTCTGCTCTCCCCCCGGTCGGCCAGATAAATCCGGAGTATAAAATTTTCTTCTGTAGCCTGAGCAGGCTCTGTGCTTTCCGTTTTCGGCGTCACTTCCTCGTCCCATTTCCACCAGTTTTCAACCAGCATAGCCGGAAGAAGGATCAACACCAGAGCCAAACATAGTATATAAAGCAATAAGGCCTTCATTTTTCCTCCATGCGACAAAGGAGACGGTTCTCCCTGTTGCTCTCGAACCGCCCCCGGGTGATTCTGCCTGCTTGATTTTGTTCCTTCGCTGATGATCACTGCTGTCGATCATATTGCCTGTCTTATGATCTGGAAGTACAGGGTTTTCCGTTCTTTTCCCGTTATAAAACAATTGCGACAGTCATTTGTTTTTGTTATTTCATTTTATTAATAGTAATTTGTAATTATGAAAAAGGAACAGATTATGATAATCGCTCCTTTTTTGATTCTGTATAGGGGATTTCTGGCTTCTGACCTTTGTTCTTAAGGCTGCTTTGGATTAAAAAAATTTAATGTGGGCATAATACCCTCTAATGGAGGTGAAAACCAATGTCTTTATTGACAAAATGGAAGAATGCTTTGGTTAACCGGTTGAATGTCTCTCGCATAAAGGACAGGCATAGCAACAAAGAGGAGAGCCCCTCTCCGGATAGTTCGCAGCTAAACGGACCCGGGGATAAACGGGTAAAAATATTTTCCAGGCGCAGCGTTATCCTGGCGGGAGTGTACCTCGTTATAGTGGTTCTGCTCCTATCCCTGGCGGTTTTGCGGTGGGGTAAGACCTCCTTCCTGGAAATACCGGGCGTTAAAAGGGAGATGGGTGATGTTTTGCCCGGCGGAGATAAAACCGGGGAGATCCAGACAGAAAACAAAGGGGAGATACCCACTGTGGACCAGCCGGCGGAAAAAGGGGAACAAAGTGCTAATCCTTCTTCTTTGGCGGAAGGATGGCTGACCCTGGATTCGGGTAATGAAGATAGACAGGGTCATGAAGATGGACAGGGCAGTGGAGAGCCCGGCAGTGAAGGCGCCCAGGCAGCGAAGGAAGAAGAGGCGCCGGTAGAAGAGGGCCTTACAGCTGTACAGGCTAGAGATACTTATTTGTTGCAAGCAGCTTCTCCCCTGCCGGAATGGTCCTTGCACAGTCCTTTTAACGCCTATAACAGTTACATGCTTCCCTCCGGAGGCGTGCTGCACAGCTTCTCGCGGGGCGTTTATTTCAGAGCAACGCCCAGCGCGCCGGTCTCTGCGCTGTGGGACGGTTATGTGGTAAAAACGGGCGGAGAAGACAGCCCTTACAGTAACTCTGTGCTTATCAAACATGATGGCGGTTTCACGAGCTATTACGGAAACCTGCGGGAAGTCTGGGTAGAAGAAGGCAGATTTATTAACAGGGGGGAAAATATTGGCCTCATGCCGCATAATCCTCCACAAGAAACCCTGGCAGTAAGTGCATCTAACGTTAATCGGGAAAGTAACGCTGATCAGTCTCAGGATCAGG
>CAZQXY010000119.1:1206-6571 GCA_964597455.1 uncultured Desulfovibrionaceae bacterium | reverse complement strand
CCTATTGCCGAACACCTTATTGTAGAGCTTTATTCTCGTTAAAAAATTCTCTTAATAAGGTAGGAGGGAAATATTTAGTGATAGAAATTGAAAAGCCCAGGATTGAATGGGTAAATAAAGACGGGGAACAACACGGTCGTTTTGTGATAGAACCCCTGGAGCGGGGATACGGTATTACCCTCGGCAATTCGCTGCGCCGTATTTTGCTTTCGTCATTACCCGGGGCAGCGGTGACCGGCGTAAAGATTGAAGGGGTTTTACACGAATTTTCCGTAATTCCCCACGTAGTAGAAGATACCCCTGAAGTTCTCTTGAACCTGAAGTCGCTGCGGTTAAAAGTACACTCTTCGGAGCCGCAGGTGCTTATTATTGATGCCGAGGGTGAAGGTGAGATCACTGCCGGTGATATCCAGGTGCCGGCGGAGGTTGAGATTATGAATCCCGACCTTGTTATCTGCACATTGGAAGAAGGCGGAAAGCTTTATATGGAGATTACTGCCGGTCCCGGCCGGGGATATATTCCGGCTGAACGCAATAAGATTGCCAATCAGCCCATCGGGGTTATACCTCTGGATTCCATCTTTACCCCCATTAAAAAGGTAAATTATTTTGTGGAGGATACCAGGGTTGGCCAGACGACCGATTATGACAGGCTAACCCTGGAGGTTTGGACCGATGGCAGCATCCGCGCGGATGAAGCGATCGGCTTGGGAGCAAAGATACTCAGCAAACACCTGAAGCTCTTTATTAACCTGACAGAGAAGGTTGATGAAGTAGAAATTACAAGCGAAGAGGATGAAAATAATAAGGAAAAAGTTCTGGAGATGACCATTGAAGAAATGGACCTTTCTGTTCGCTCATACAATTGTTTGAAGAGGGCAGGCATTAACACAGTTGAAGAACTAATCCGTAAATCGGATGAAGAAATGATGAAAGTTCGCAATCTGGGCAAAAAATCTCTGGAAGAGGTACAGAACAAACTCAGTGAACTCGGTCTTAATCTCAGAAAAGAAGCTGAATAAACTAAGGCCGGGTATATTGGGTATTGGGTAAAGGAGGGTAGAAACCCCGGTTTCTATTTCTATTAATTTTTTAAAAAACCGGGTTCGCTATGAGCCATCGTAAATTTGGAAGAAAAACAGGCCCCAGGAAAGCCCTTTTGCGCAATCTCGTTACATCCTTTTTTATCGCTGAACGTATTGAAACTACCGAAGCCAGGGCAAAAGAAATTAATCGCTTTGCCGAAAGGATGATAACCCTTGCCAAAAAAGGAGACCTTCATGCCCGCAGGCAGGCACTGGCTTATATGTTAGATGAAAATGCCGTTACCAAATTATTTGAGAAAATTGGGCCGCGCTATGAAGGTAGAGTTGGGGGCTATACGAGGATTATTAAAAAAGGCTACCGCCGGGGAGATGCTGCTCCTGTGGTTGTTTTGGAGCTGGTAGGAAAATAAAATGGTGCAGCATCAATGGTTCGCTTAATGTTTACGCAGGCAAGTTTTATTATGCAGCCTGGGCTCAGGGGACATTCCTCTGCAAGAGGTGTGTCCCCCTGCCTTGAAAATTTGTTTTATGCGGGGGCGTTTCTGTGAGCAATATACTGGAATTAAAAAACGTTTCCTTTGATTATCTTTTGGATGGTGAAACGGCCCTCAGGGCGCTGGATGACATTTCCTTAACCATTAAAAAGGGTGAATATATTGCTTTAATAGGCGCTAACGGTTCGGGAAAATCGACCCTGGCACGGCTTTTAAATGCTCTTTTAATACCAACCTCAGGGGAAGTATGGGTTGATGGACTCCTTACAAGCAGGGAAGAACACCGCTGGGAAATCCGCAGGAGAATGGGGATGGTATTTCAAAACCCCGATAATCAGATTGTGGCCACTACAGTAGAAGAGGATGTGGCTTTTGGTTTGGAAAACCTCGGCCTCGACTCTGCACTGATTTCTCGGCGGGTTACCGAGGCATTGGAAAGGGTTGGGCTTTCTCCTTTCAGGCATCATGCTCCACACCTGCTTTCCGGCGGTCAGAAACAGAGGCTTGCTATTGCCGGTATTGTTGCTATGCGCCCTCATTGTTTGTTGCTGGATGAACCGACTGCAATGCTGGATCCCCGTGGTCGCCGTGAAGTACTGGATACCGTTCGAGGAATGAATCACCAGGAGGGGGTTACGGTGGTTCATATAACACATTTTATGGAAGAAACGCTGGAAGCCGACAGGATTTATGTTCTGGACAGGGGAAAGATTGTCCAAAGCGGCAAACCGGAGGAAATCTTTAACGGAGAAACGGATCTTTACCGGTTGGGGCTGGAAATTCCCGTTCTGCTGAGACTAAACGGAATTCTCCGTGCAGAAGGCCTCGATATACCTGCAAATATTCTTAAACTTAATGACCTGGTGAACATTTTATGTTAGAGGTAAAAAACCTTTCCCATGTCTACATGCCAGGTACCCCCTTTCAGGTAGAAGCATTAAAAGAAGTATCCTTGAAAATTGAAAAAGGTGAATTTGTTGGTGTTATTGGCGAAACAGGTTCCGGAAAATCTACACTTGTGCAGCATTTTAACGGTCTTCTCAGGCCAACTTCAGGAGATGTTTTGCTGGATGGCTGCAGTATCTGGTCCGGAAAGATAAATATGCGCGCTATCCGCTCCCGTGTCGCCCTGCTTTTTCAGTATCCGGAGCACCAGCTTTTTGAGGAAACAGTATATAAAGATGTAGCCTTTGGACCGCGCAATCTAGGGCTTGGAGAAAACGAACTGCGGAAGCAGGTTTGCTATGGACTGGAGCAGATGGGGCTGGACTATGAAAGCTATAAGGATCGTTCCCCTTTTAATCTTAGCGGAGGAGAAAAAAGAAGGGTTGCTATGGCAGGGATACTGGCCATGAAACCCGAGGTGATTATTCTGGATGAGCCTTCCGCAGGAATGGACCCCTCCGGCCGTCGGCATCTGCTGGCGCAGATCGAAAAACTGCACAGGGAAGAAAGGCTAACCGTTATTATGGTAACTCACAATATGGACGAAGTCTCACGCCTAGCCAACAGGCTTTTTGTTTTTTCCGCGGGGCGGCTGGTACTACAGGGAGAACCGGGGGCTGTCTTTAACTCTTCGCAAATGATTAAGGAAATAGGGCTGGAGCTTCCTGTGTTATCGGAGCTATTGCTGAAATTAAAGGAATCAGGAAAAAACATTCGTACCGACCTTTTTTCTGTTGAGGAGGTGGGTAAAGAAATACTGGAGCACTTCAGGAGAGGCTGATCATGCAAAGTATAACCCTGGGTCACTACCTGCCGGGAGATTCCTTTTTACACAATCTAGATCCGAGAATCAAACTGCTCTGCCTGCTGGTTCTTATTGTAGCTCTTTTTCTGGTTAGGACTTTTTGGGGCTTTATGTTTTTCGGGGTATTTATTATTATTATTTTCTCTGCTTCAAAGCTCCCCTGGCGGTATTTTCTGCGCGGGTTAAGGCCGGTTTTTTTTATTATCTTTTTTACACTTATACTTCATTTTCTTTTTACCAACGGGGGAAGGGTTTACTGGCGTTTGGGCCCACTGTCAGTGGAAGAAGCAGGCGTTTATATGGGGTCATTTATGACCTTGAGGCTGATTTTGCTGGTAATTACAACGCTGCTGATAACATTGACGACTTCGCCGATTTCCTTTGCGGATGGTATTGAATTTTTACTGCGGCCGTTTCGACGGCTGGGTATACCCGGACATGAAATTGCTATGATGATGACGATCGCTTTGAGATTTATTCCCACACTCATGGAGGAAAGTGATAAGATTCGCAAAGCACAGATGGCTCGCGGTGCGGATTTTGAAACAGGAAACATTTTTCGCCGTGCCCGAAACTTGGTTCCCTTACTGGTTCCGCTTTTTGTCAGCGCTTTTCGCCGTGCGGATGAACTGGCGATAGCTATGGAAGCGCGCTGTTACCGGGGTGGAGAAAACCGTACTAAAATGCGTGAGCTGCATACGCGGTCGCAGGATTATTTGGGGCTAGCTGTGTCTTTAGGGGTGATGCTGGCAATTTTACTCAGCGGAGTATAAAAAACGGGTGGTTTTTTGGAGAATTATAAGATTGTTTTTTCTTATGACGGGACATCTTATCACGGGTTTCAGGTACAGGAAAATGCGCTGACTGTGCAGGAGTTACTGGAACGGGGCCTTGAAAAGATCTATGCTAAAAAGATCAGGGTGGAAGTTGCCGGGAGGACAGATGCCGGTGTGCATGCCAGGGGACAGGCAGCAAATTTTTTCGCACCCGGTAATATTTCTGCCGCAATGCTTCCGCTGGCGCTAAATAGCGTTTTGCCGAGGGATATTGTTGTTATTGAGGCCTCCAGGGTTGGCCAAAAATTTCATGCCAGGCGTGATGCCTGTGCAAAAACTTACTCTTATACTATTTATAACGGCCGGTTCCCAGATGTTTTTTTAAGATTCTATTCCTGGCATATTGCTAACCGGTTGTGCGTTGAAGATATGGAACTTGCCGCCTCGTTTCTTTTGGGAAAGCACGATTTTAAGGCTTTTCAGGCTTCCGGGAGCAGCGTTGAGACTACAGGGCGTGAGATTTTTTTTCTGGAGATAGAGCAAAGAGGGGATCTAATTACCCTCTGGTTTAAGGGGGACGGCTTCCTCTATAAGATGGTGCGTAATATTTCAGGTACCCTGGTTGAGATAGGACTAAAGAAAAGAAAGCCGGCTGATATACAGCGGATATTGAGAAGCGGTAACCGGCAAAATGCTGGGAAAACCGCTCCGGCTAAAGGGCTTTGTTTGGAGAAAGTATTTTATCATCATACAAACAATTTATTATAAAATAAGTCGATAATTCAACTAGCAGCAGCGCTCTAGCGTTGTATTTTCAGCTTCTTGTGACAGCAGGGTTGACTCCGGTTGATTCTTATATTAAAATAAGCCTTGTGACATACGGGATAGCCTATATTCCTGTATTACCTTGATCTTAATGATGGATACTATATGAAAATTTGTAGATTACAGGCGGAGAAAGGAGGTGTGCAGACCTGTACCCGTAAAATTCGGACTGGGTGGAACAGGTAAGAATATGCGCACTTTTATGGCAAAAGAAAAGGATATAGAGCGTAAGTGGTATGTTATAGATGCTGCAGGCTTGCCCCTGGGAAGGCTGGCCAGTGAGGTAGCCCGGATATTAAAAGGCAAACATAAGACTATTTATACCCCCCATATGGATGCAGGTGACCATGTCGTTGTCATAAATGCTTCTAAAGTGCTCTTAACCGGCAAAAAGGCACAGCAAAAGTTTTATTACAGGCATTCAGGTTATCCGGGCGGGATTAAGAAAATACGATATGATCATTTTCTCGCCAA
>CAZQXY010000119.1:0-1196 GCA_964597455.1 uncultured Desulfovibrionaceae bacterium | reverse complement strand
GAACTGCTTTTTTATCTGGCGGTTAAAAGAATGCTTCCTGCTAATCGTTTGGGCAGGGCTATGCTGAAAAAGCTCAAAGTCTATCGCGGCGCCGATCACCAGCACCATGCACAGCAACCCATCGAATGGGTATTTGTACCCAAAAGGGTGGCGGAGCGCTAGAAAGTATATTATTTCCCAGAGGTATTGAAAGACAGATCAATGGTAAGCCTATATTTCAGGTTAAAGGGGGTGTAAAAGATTGGCTCAGGTTCAATATTATGGCACCGGACGAAGGAAAAGATCCATTGCAAAGGTACGTTTGGTTCCCGGTGGGGGTAAGATTACGGTTAACAATAAGGATCTTGATGCATATTTTGGAATGGATGTTTTGAAAGCAGAGGTTCGCCGCCCCCTGGAAAAGACGGGAACCATGCAAAAATTCGATGTTCTGGCCAGGGTGGAAGGCGGTGGTTTTACAGGGCAGGCCGGCGCTCTGAGGCATGGTATAGCCAGAGCCCTTTTAGAAGCAGATGGTGAATACCGTCCGGTTTTAAAAAGGGAAGGGTTTCTTACGAGGGATCCCAGAATGAAAGAGCGGAAAAAATACGGTTTGAAAAAAGCACGCCGCGCACCGCAATTCTCTAAACGTTAAGTTATTCCAAGATAGCTTCGGTTTAAGATATACAAAGCTGACAGGTATTATGTCAGCTTTTTCGTTTTCTTTCAATATGTTTGAGAATATAGTTAGAGAACAAACCTAAAGGCAATATTTCGGGAAATCTTGGCAGTTGTCAAATATCCTAAAGTTTATTATAATAATAAAAGAGAGGATAGATAATAAAACCGGAGAAGGTTGATTATGAGTGTAACCCAATATTTAAAAGAGAAGGTCAAAAGAGGTACTGTTCATATTACGATGATTGACCCCATGAAACAATCGCCGGAGGCGGCGGTACGCTTAGCTCTTACAGCTCAGGAAGTCGGAAGTGATCTTATCCTGATCGCAGGCTTAAGCGGTCTTTCTCAAAGAAATCTCCTTGAAACTTCCCGGTCTATTAGGGAAAAAATATCCATACCTCTGGTTTATTCTCCTTCAGGTGCCGAGGCACTCTGTTTTTCTTTTGATGCCCTGTTTTTTGGCAGCCTTCTTAACTCCAAGAATCCCAATTATTTATGCGGCGGGCAGGTGCAGGCTGCGATTATTTTAAAAAGAA
>CAZQXY010000118.1:0-6614 GCA_964597455.1 uncultured Desulfovibrionaceae bacterium | reverse complement strand
AGGTTATAGAGCACAGTTCCCAAACGCTCTTTTTCTTCCTCCCTTTTAGCAAGCGACCAGGGGGTGTTCTCATCAATATATTTGTTGGAACGCCGGACCAGCGCCCAAAGGACTTCCAAAGCGCCGCTCAGCTGAAGATTATCCATCAGTCCGGCCATTTTGGCCGGGGTGCTCAAGGCCGTCTCGCGGAGTTCCCGGTCACTGGGATAGACATTGTCTCCGGCGGCGGGCGCCGGTATAATACCCCCGAAAAACCGCCCGACCATGGTCACCGTCCGGCTGAGCAGGTTTCCCAGGTCATTTGCCAGGTCCGTATTAATACGCTGCAGCATGGATTCATTGCTGAAAACTCCGTCCGCCCCAAAGGGTATCTCCCTTAACAGGAAATAACGGACGCTGTCCGAACCGTAGCGCTGTATAAGAACCATGGGATCGACAACATTCCCTTTGGACTTGGACATCTTCCCTTCCTTCAAGATTAACCAGCCATGACCAAAGACCTGCCTGGGAAGGGGCAGTCCCAGCGCCATTAAAAATATTGGCCAGTATATGGTATGGAAGCGAACGATATCCTTACCGATCAGATGGACATCAGCCGGCCAGTACTTCTGCAAAAGGCTTTCATCCCCGCTCCCATAACCCAGGGCAGTAATGTAATTGCTTAGAGCATCCAGCCAAACATAGACAACGTGCCGATTATCAAAAGACACCGGGATGCCCCAATCAAAGGTAGTCCGTGAAACACAGAGATCTTCCAGCCCCGGCTTTAAAAAATTATTAATCATTTCGTTTTTTCGCGATACGGGTTGGATAAAATCAGAGTTGGCGTTAATATGCTCCAGAAGCCGGGGAGCGTATTTTGACATCCGGAAAAAATACCCTTCTTCAGCTACCTTCTCAACGGGCCTTCCGCAATCCGGGCAGTTTCCATCCTCTGCCTGCCTGGCTGTCCAGAACGATTCGCAAGGTGTACAGTACCAGCCTTCATACCTGCCCTTGTAGATATCCCCCTGCTGATAGAGCCTGTTGAAAATCTGTTCTACTGCCTGTTTGTGGCGCGGTTCTGTGGTTCTTATAAAATCATCGTAAGAAATATCAAGAGCTGACCAGAGTTCCTTAATCCAGGCAACTATTTCATCAACAAAGACCTGAGGTTCCTTTCCGGCATCCGCTGCGCTGCGTTGTATCTTCTGCCCGTGCTCATCCGTTCCGGTAAGAAACCGGACATCAAATCCGGTAAGCCTTTTAAACCTGGCCAGGGCATCGGCAGCCACAGTAGTATAAGAATTTCCTATGTGCAGCTTATTGCTGGGATAATAAATTGGAGTGGTTATATAATAAGTATTTTTTGACATGATACACCGTCCATCAGCAACGACATATTGTTTTCTTCGACTTAAAATTATACCACAAAGAAATACTTAAGGCAAACACGACAAAAAATGAGAAAAATGGGCGATCATTGGGATTTGGATATTTTGTTATTCTATTGTGCAGGAAAATACATCCAAAAGTTGAAATAGTGATAAGGGTTGAAATAAAAAAGTCCTTTCAAATTCCGCTTTGAAATCCTGTGAGCAAGAGGTGATTAAATTGGCCCGAAACAGTATTGTGGTAGACCCTGAACAGCTTGTATTTGCCATGGATATCGGTACCAGAAGCGTAATAGGCCTTGTTTGTTACCCCAGGAAGGATAAACTGGATGTGTTGGCAACTGAAATCGCCTATCACCCTCAAAGAGACATGCTCGATGGGCAAATTCACAATATTGAGGGAGTCATACAAACTGCAGGAATGGTAAAAAAAGCTCTGGAAAAGAAACTGGGTATTACCTTGCATAAAGTAGCACTTGCAGCTGCCGGAAGAGCACTGAAAACCTGCCGGCACCTGGCAGAGAGAAAAGTAGAAGGTGCGCACAAAATCCGCAAGGAAGAGATCGCCTCACTTGAGCTGGAAGCAGTTGAAAAATCGCAGGAAATACTTGTGCAAGCAGAAATCCAGCCCAATGATGTATACTACTGTATAGGGTATACTGCTGTTGCCTATTACCTCGATGATTATCCAATCACCAGTTTATTGGGGCAGAGAGGGAATAAAATGGGGGTTGAGGTGCTCTCCACTTTTCTTCCCCGGGTGGTAATAGACAGCCTCCTTTCGGTTGTAGAAGGCCTGGGTATGACCATCACCAACCTTACCCTTGAACCTATTGCCGCCCTGAACGTTACCATACCAAAGGAATATCGTTCTCTCAACCTGGCCCTGGTGGATATTGGGGCAGGAACAGCAGATATTGCGATAACCCATAAAGGCACGGTAGTCGGTTATGCCATGGTCCCCCTGGCAGGCGATGAAATTACTGAACAAATCGCCGATACTTATCTGCTGGATTTCAATACTGCCGAAAAAATAAAACTGATGCTTTCCGGGAAAAAAACAACCATATCGTTCAATGATATCCTGGGAAACAACCACCAATTATCTCCCGAAAAAATTATTGAAGTAATAAAACCTGCGGCAAATAAAATTGCCGCTGAAATTGCCACTGTTATTAAGCAATTAAATAAGGGGCCTACCCGCGCGCTGTTCTGCATCGGGGGAGGAAGTCAAACCCCGCTTTTACGCGAAAAGCTGGCTGAACAGCTGGGGTTATCCCAGGAGAATGTTGTTATCCGCGGCAGAGAAATAATATATCAAGTTAAATATCCCGGGAAGAAACTGAAAGGCCCGGAATCAATCACCCCATTCGGCATCGCCGTATCAGCCATGGAAAAGGAGTATTTCGGTTTCTCCTACATTACGATCAACGGAAAGGTAGTTCGGCTTATCGATACTGACCTTAAGGTAGGGAACGTCCTGCTGGCAGCAGGTTTCAATTCCAGAAAATTATTGGGAAGACGCGGGCAGGGTATAAAAATTAGTATCGATGGTAAAGAAAAAGTTTTACCCGGAACGCCGGGGGAAAATGCCCGCATACTTCTAAACGGAAAAGAAGCTTCACTGGAGACGGCAATTTGCAACAACGATAAAATCGAAATTGTCGAAGCTTCGGCAGGTAAAGCTCCGTTGGTTAGGATCAGGGATTTTTTCCCGCTGGAAAAGTACCATGTTTATCTTAATGAAGAACGCATTCCATTAACACCTTTTCTCTTATTAAACGGAGAAAAAGTAAACCCGAATAAGACCTTAAATGATGGAGATGGGATAGAATACAAAGGAATGGGTACACTGGAGGATTTTTTTAGAATTGCCGAGCTTAGTTCCGAAAACATTTCTTTTGAAGTAAATCAACGCCCATCCTCTTTACATTATGAGCTTCAACCCGGTGACAGGATCAGAGTCACTTTCAGTGAGAAACCAATATACCCTGGCTAAAACCCGTAGAACCAGCGGGAATACGTGAAATAAGTGGAACCTTTAGAACCCGTTATTGCGGGTCCCTTTTTTTAAAAAGCACGCAAAAAATTAACTGTTCCCTTGTTCTGTTGTAATCGACCTTTTTTGATCAAATAATTGTTAAGCGGTACTTTTTTAGACATTTATTACTTTTTTGTGTAAGTAAGGTATTGCTTATCATGGGAATTACTGGTATAATAGCGATTGAAAGAAATGTCGAAAACTGTAAAAAAGGGGGTTGCGGGTTGAAATCAACAGGAATAGTCAGGAAAGTGGATGAATTGGGAAGGGTTGTTATTCCAATTGAATTGCGGCGTAATCTGGGGATCAAGATTAAGGATGCTCTGGAAATTTACGTCGACGGAGAAAAGATTGTCTTAAAGAAATACGAACCGGCATGTATCTTTTGTGGCAGTGCTGATAATGTAAGGCAGTTCAGCGGCAGAATAGTTTGTCAGGAGTGTATAAATAAAATGTAGCGATAATACTGATTTACCAAATTACTTAAAGCTGTTTAAAGGAACTAATCATTTTGTTTTATTAAACCTTTTCTTTTTAGCTGCACCAATATAGTATAAACCTCATTTTTACTCAGAGAGGTATCCCGGGCGACTTTTCTTACGGCTTCACTGGGCGGGATGCCCTCCTGGACAGACAATAAAAGCAGATGCTTGCATTCTTCTTTCAACAATTCCAGCTCAACGCTGGTTTTTTTTCCCTTTCCCCTTGAGCCTGTTTTCCCCTTCTGTGGAGCGATGACCAGCGTTATTTCCCCCCGGGGCGGAGTATCGAAATAATAATCCAGAAGCTGGGCAGCGCTCCCCCGGCGCACTTCTTCAAACTTTTTCGTCAGCTCACGGCATACGGCTATTTCTCTCTCCTGCAGGATTTCTTGAGCTTCTTCAAGGGTCTTTACCAGACGGTGAGGGGATTCAAAGGCGACAACCGCTTTTTCCTCCCCGGCAATAGACTCCAGTTCCTTTTTCATTGCGGTTCTATCCCTGCTCAAAAAGCCCCAGAAAACAAATCTACCCCCGGGATAACCGGAGATGGCTAAAGCAGTAAGCACAGCAGACGGCCCGGGCAAAACAGTATAAGGTATTCCCTCTTCCAAAAGCATATCTGGCAGATAGCGGCCGGGATCGGAGATAATGGGCATACCGGCATCACTAATCAGGACAACTTTGGCACCTTCCTTTAGCTTTTGAAGGATTTCAATACTCTTTTTATCCCTATTGGATTCTCTGAAAGAAATTAAGGGAGACTTGATCCCATAATGGTGTAAGAGTTTCCTGGAATGATTAATGCTCTCCACTGCAATAAAATCCGCTTCTTTTAAATGTTCCAGAGCCCTCAGCGTAATATCCTTTAAGTTGCCGATAGGTGTAGCACAAATATATAGCGTTCCTTTGATTAAGTCCCTGCTCTTTTCATTGCTTTTCATGCTTACTTGCCTTTATTCGGGCCTTTATTCGGAGGCAGCCTTTCAATTTCCTCGATGTGAAATTCCTCCTGCCTGCAAATCTCCAGCAAATCAACAAAAACCGTTTTTTTAACTAAATTCTGGCCTATGACCTTCGCTTCTCCATGAGGCGTAATAACCAGTTCTCCCGTAGAAGGAAAATCCCCGCGCGTACATTCATAATGCTCAGCTTCATAACGCAGGCAGCACATCAGGCGCCCGCAGATCCCGGATATTTTTGTGGGGTTTAAAGAAAGGTTTTGCTCCTTGGCCATCTTAATGGAAACCGGCCCAAAATCCCCCAGGAATGTAGCGCAACATAATCCTCTTCCACAAGGCCCAAGCCCGCCCAGCATTTTAGCTTCATCCCGGACGCCGATCTGCCGCAGCTCTATACGGGTACGAAAAATTGATGCCAGATCTTTTACCAGTTCCCGAAAATCAACCCTGTTGTCGGCCGTAAAATAAAAGATTATTTTATTATGATCAAAAGTATATTCTACATCAACCAGCTTCATCTGCAGGTTATGCTTCTCAATTTTTTCCTGGCAGATTTGGAGAGCCTCTTTTTCCTTTTGCCTGTTTTCAGCCAACTGTTTATAATCTTCCTCGTTAGCCACCCGCCGGACAACTCTTAAAGGAGCTACTATCTCATCCTCACTCACTTCTCTGTTCTCCAGCACCACTTCCCCAAACTCCAACCCCCGGCTTGTTTCTACAATTAGCTCCTGACCCTGCTTCAACTCTATGTTACCCGGATCAAAATAATATATTTTTCCCGCCCGTCGAAAGCGCACTCCCACTACTTTTGGCAATCTCAAACAGCTCCTCTCATCTGCAACAACAATACTTCAACAGCAAGGCGTTTATTGATATTATTGAGCAGTTCTCCCTGAAAATCCAGCAGATGACGGCACATCTTCTCCAAATAATTGATATTTTCCCCACCCGGGAAAAGGACCTTCTTTTCCACGTTTATATTATTATACTGCAGTTTATGCTTTATTAGCTTTATTTCTGAGCTGCCGCCCAGTTTAAATAACAGCCTGTTGCGATAGATGATTAATAATAAATTTATTATTTCCTGTAAATTTTCTTTTTTGGAGAGCTCTTCCGCTTTGATAAATATATTATCAAGGAATTCGTTTTCCAGGCTTTTTAACAGCAATAAGGCTTCTTCCAGGCTCTTTTCCAATCCGCCCTTGGAAGACAATTCCAGGGCCTTTCCAGGATTTCCCTCCGCAAGGGCAATAACGATCTCCCTCTCCCGGGGCTCCAATAAGCTCTGCCGCCTCAGCACCAGCTCCATCTCCTCCGGCGGCAGGGGTTTTAAAGCAAAATGCAGACATCTGGAAACAATAGTAGGAAGCAAAGCCCAGGGCCTGGAGCTGAGCAAAATAAAAACCAGATCTGCGGGAGGTTCCTCCAAAATTTGCAGAAGGCTATTGGCTGCCGGCAAAGTCATAAGATCGACACTATGAATTAGACAGACCTTTTTCCGCCCTTCCCTGGGAAAATAATAAAGGCTTTCCTTTAACTCGCGCAGTTGCCCAATTTTAAGCGATGCCCCCTCGGGAAATAGCTGATAAAAGTCAGGATGATTCCCGCTAAGGATTTTCCGACAGGAAAGACAGTTTTTGCAGGGGGGATCCAGCTCGCTGCTACAGTTCAAAGCCTGGGCAAAAAGAAACGCCAGGCTTTTTTTACCGCTCCCGCCCGGACCTGAGAACAGGTAAGCATGAGTTGTCTGCCCGCGGGA
>CAZQXY010000117.1:0-6619 GCA_964597455.1 uncultured Desulfovibrionaceae bacterium | reverse complement strand
GCATATGGGAGAGGAGCAGCTCTCCGGGAACGGAGGTGGATTTATCATAATAATGACGCAAGAATTCCTTCATGATCTCCTCCGCTTCCCTATCCTCCGTTCCCCTGGGGGTAAAGTTCTCCGCTCCCAGCAGCTTGCCTCCCCGTACCCTGAAAAGGCCCACGATATACCCTTCCGGGACTTCGACCAGGGCGATCACATCCCTGTCTTTTAAATCGGTTGCTACCGCTTTCTGGCGCTCCATGATCCGTTGCAGGGAAAAATGCTGATCCCTCAGCCTGGCGGCCTTTTCAAACTGCAGGGCGTTTGCCGCCGCAGCCATCTCCCGCTCGATTTTTTTTAAAAGATAAAGCTGCCGCCCTTCTAAGAAAAGCGTTACCTGCTCCACAACGCGGTTATACTCCCGGGAAGATATTTTCCCCCGGCAGGGAGCCAGACAACGCTTTATCTGGTAATTCAAGCAGGGGCGGCCTTTCACCTGCCCCTCCCTCAACTCCTGGCGGCAGCTGCGCAGAGGAAAAAGCTTCTTGATTAACCTCAGCGTATCACGCATTGATCCCGCATTGCTGTAAGGGCCAAAATAGCGCGATCCCCCCGCATCAACCTTGCGGGCCACCTCCAGCCTGGGGAATGTTTCTTCGATAGTCAAGCGCAGATAAGGGTAGTGCTTGTCATCCTTAAACTGGACGTTGTAACGAGGCGAATATTCTTTAATCAGATTGGACTCCAGCATAAATGCTTCTTCTTCCGAATCCGTTACAATATAAGCAATAGAGGCGATATTGCCAACCAGAGCCTTCAGCCGGTAAGAAGAATTAGACGGGGTATTTTGAAAATAAGAGCGAACACGCTGCCTGAGGTCCAGCGCTTTACCGACATAGATAACCCTGCCGCGCTCATCTTTATAAAGGTAAACTCCTGGACTGCGCGGCAATTGCTGAACTTGTTCATGCAATAACTCTCTTCTGTCTCCCACAAAAAATTACCCCCTCAAACCGGCAGTTTAAGGCAGCGCCTCAGGTGCTCCGCCGTATAGGAACTTCTTACCAAAGCAACCTCTTCGGGAGCTCCCGCGGCTACGATATTCCCGCCCCGGTCTCCGCCTTCCGGCCCCAGGTCGATAATATAGTCGGCTCTTTTGATGACCTCCATATTGTGTTCAATCACAACAACCGTATCCCCGTTTTCCGTCAGGCGCTCCAGGATAGCGAGCAGTTTCTTAATATCGTGAATATGCAAGCCCGTCGTCGGCTCATCCAGGATATAAAAGGTTCTTCCGTTGCTTCTCCGGGAAAGCTCGGTAGCCAGCTTCACTCTCTGCGCTTCCCCCCCCGAAAGGGTAGTTGCCGGTTGTCCAAGGCGGATATAACCCAGCCCGACATCCGCAAGGGTCTGCAGGCGTCTCTGAATACGCGGTAAATACTGAAAAAAATCGAGTGCCTCCTGCACGCTCATCTCCAGTATCTGACCGATGTTTTTACCCTTATAGGTTACCTCCAGAGTTTCCCTGTTGTAACGCTTCCCCTTGCAGACCTCGCAGGGGACATAGACGTCGGGCAAAAAATGCATCTCAATGCGCAGAATACCGTCCCCACGGCAGGCTTCGCAGCGGCCGCCTTTAACGTTAAAACTGAAGCGGCCGGGCTTATAGCCCCGCATTTTTGCTTCCGGAGTCTGCGAAAATAGTTCCCTGATCCCGTCAAACACGCCGGTATACGTAGCGGGGTTGGAGCGCGGTGTTCTGCCGATAGGAGACTGGTCAATATTTATAACCTTATCCAGAAGTTCCAGCCCTACAATCTCCCGGTATTCGCCCGGCCTCTGCCGGGCGCGGTGCAGCTTCACAGAAAGGGCTTTGGCCAGTATCTCGTCAACCAGGGTGCTCTTACCGGAGCCGGAAACACCGGTCACACAAGTAAAAAGGCCCAACGGAAATTTAACATCTATATTTTTCAGGTTATTGGCCTGAGCCCCCCTTACCTCCAGCCACCGCCCATCGGGAACCTTCCTGACAGGAGGCAGGGGTATAAAACGCCTTCCGGACAGGTAATCCCCCGTAATCGAGGAGGTCTCAGCCATTACTTCCTCCAGGGTACCGGCAGCCACGACATTTCCGCCCTCTTCACCCGCTCCCGGCCCCATATCGATAATATAATCCGCGCTGCGCATCGTATCCTCGTCATGCTCCACCACGATCACCGTATTCCCAAGATCGCGCAGCCTCATCAAAGTCTGCAGCAGGCGGTTATTATCCCTCTGATGCAGGCCGATACTGGGTTCGTCCAGGATATAGATAACCCCGGTCAGCCCTGATCCGATCTGGGTTGCCAGGCGGATGCGCTGGGCTTCCCCGCCGGACAGGGTTGCAGAGCCGCGATCCAGAGTAAGGTAGCCCAGCCCCACATCCAGCAGAAAAACAAGCCGGGCAGAGATCTCCTTGAGCACCTGGCGGGCAATATGATTTTCTTTTTCCGACAGGGTAAGAGAGGAAAAGAAAGCCAGGACATCCTCAACGGTAAGCTCCGTTACCGCGGCGATATTTTTCCCGCCCACGGTTACAGCCAGACTTGCTTCGTGCAGCCGGGCGCCTCCACAGACCGGACAGGGCTTGCTACTCATATAGCGGGCGAGCTCCGCCATGCTCTCAGCACTATCCGTTTCCTTGTAGCGCTTTTGCAGGAGGTTGAAAACACCGGGAAAAGGTCTTTTATATTGCCTTATCCTGCCCCTGAAGTGACTCACATAGCGAAAGGGTATTACTGCCGGGGAACCGTAAAAGATGAGCTCTTTTTCTTCCTCGGCAAATAACGCGAATGGCTGGTTTAAATCCAGGTTAAAATGGCGGGCAAAAGCCTCCAGGAACTGCTTGTAATAGCCCTGGTTGCCGCCCCAGGGATGAATTGCCCCTTCGGCAATGGAGAGCTGCGGATTGGGGACTACATACTCCGGGTCGAAATCCATGGTTATACCCAGCCCGCTGCACTGCTTACAGGCACCGTAAGGGCTGTTAAAAGAAAACATCCGGGGAGAAAGCTCTTCAAAGCTAAAGCCACACTCCACACAGGCGAAACTGGTGCTGAATATTTTTTCCTCTCCCGATACTGTCTCCTGGATAATTACCAGCCCATCCCCCAAATCCAGGGCCGTCTCCAGCGAGTCTGCCAGGCGGGTTTCGATACCTTCGCGCAAAATTATACGGTCGATGATCACTTCAATATTGTGTTTTTTGTTTTTATCCAGGGGAATCTCCCCGTCCAGCTCCTGTAGTTCTCCGTCTACCCGGATCCGTACATATCCTTTCTTGCGCAGCTCATCAAAGAGAGCGCTGTATTCCCCCTTACGGCCGCGTATTAGCGGAGAGATAACCTGCAGACGGGCACCTTCCGGCAGGAGCAGGAGCTGGTCAACAATCTGCTGGATCGTCTGCCCGGCAATCGGCCTTTTGCAGTTAGGGCAATGCGGGTGGCCGATGCGCGCATATAAAAGGCGCAGGTAGTCGTAGATCTCCGTTACCGTTCCTACCGTAGAACGGGGGTTTTTTGAGGCACTTTTCTGGTCAATCGATACCGCCGGCGAAAGGCCCTCGATAAAATCGACATCAGGTTTCTCCATCTGACCCAGGAACTGGCGGGCATAAGCGGAGAGGGATTCTACATAGCGGCGCTGCCCCTCGGCATAAATGGTATCAAATGCCAGGGAAGATTTCCCGGAACCGCTCAGTCCGGTAACAATCACCAGCTTATCGCGCGGAATCTCCAGATCAACGTTTTTCAGGTTATGCTCCCTTGCTCCTTTAATCACAATTTTATCCATTGTTCGTTTCAACTCCCTATTTTTGGAGTTCGAAGATGATATCCCTTAATTCTGCCGCTCTTTCAAATTCCAGGTCGCGGGAGGCCTGCTTCATCTCTTTTTCGAGCTCGCGCCGCAGCTTGTCGCGTTCATTTTTCCCCAGCGCCCTGACCCTTTCGGATGATAAATACTGTGCAGAATCTTCCTTAACTTTGGTGGCCTCCAGCGGTGCCCTGATGCTCTTCACGATAGTCCTGGGGGTAATATGGTGCTCCCGGTTAAAGGAGAGCTGCATTTCCCTGCGCCTCTCGGTCTCACTGATGGCCTGCTGCATGGAGGGCGTGATTTCCCTGGCATACATGATAACCTGGCCATGGACGTTGCGCGCAGCCCTCCCTGTAGTCTGGATCAGCGACCGCTCGGAGCGCAGGAAACCTTCCTTATCAGCATCGAGAATCGCCACCAGGGATACTTCCGGGAGATCCAGCCCTTCCCTCAAAAGGTTGATCCCTATCAAAACGTCAAATTCACCGCTTCGCAAACCCCTGATAATCTCCATCCGCTCCAGGGCATCGATATCGGAATGCATATAGTTTACCTTCAGCCCCATCTCCTGATAATAATCGGTGAGGTCCTCGGCCATGCGCTTGGTAAGAGTTGTAACGAGAACGCGCTCATTCCTGGAAACGCGTTTTTTAATTTCTCCGTAGAGGTCTTCCACCTGGCCTTCCACGGGGCGAACAAGAATTTGCGGATCAACCAGTCCCGTAGGCCTGATGATCTGTTCCACCACCTGGGAGCTCACCTCAAGCTCATAAGAACTGGGAGTGGCGGAAACATAGAGCGCCTGTTCAACCAGCGCGCTGAATTCGTCAAACTTCAAAGGCCTGTTATCCAGGGCAGACGGCAGGCGGAACCCGTGTTCTACCAGGGTTTTTTTGCGCGAATAATCCCCGCCGTACATGCCGTGAACCTGCGGAACAGCCACATGGGATTCGTCCACAAAGAGAAGAAAATCATCCGGAAAGTAATCGAGCAGGGTGTACGGCCTGCTTCCGGGAGGACGCCTGTCCAGATGGCGGGAATAGTTTTCTATCCCCGAACAAAAGCCCATCTCCTGCATCATCTCCAGATCATAAACGGTTCGCTGTTCCAGCCGCTGCGCCTCCAATAACTTCCCTTTCGACTTCAGCTCTTGCAGCCGCTCGGAGAGCTCTTCTTCAATATCTTTCATTGCCTCCAGCAACCGTTCGTTACCCGTCACGTAATGGGAGGCCGGGAAAATAGCCACATGCTGGCGCTCACCGCGAACCGCCCCCGTCAATACATCGATCTCGCGCAGCCGCTCAATTTCATCGCCAAAGAGCTCTACACGGATAGCGGCATCGGTAAAAGAGGCCGGAAAAATTTCCAGGGTGTCCCCGCGCACGCGAAAGGTTCCCCTGTGAAAGTCATAATCGTTGCGCTCATATTGAATGGCAACCAGTTTGCGGAGAATCTCTTCCCGTGATTTTTGCATACCCGTTCTCAGGGAAAGAACCTGCTCTCCGTATTCCAACGGCGAGCCCAATCCGTAAATGCAGGAAACGCTGGCAACGATAATCACATCCCTGCGTTCAAAAAGAGCGCTGGTGGCGGAGTGGCGCAGCTTATCGATCTCCTCGTTTATAGAGGAGTCCTTTTCTATATAGGTATCCGATTGAGGTATATAGGCCTCCGGCTGATAATAGTCATAATAACTAATAAAGTACTCCACGGCATTATGCGGAAAAAACTCTTTAAATTCGCTGCAGAGCTGAGCCGCCAGGGTCTTATTCGGAGCCATTACCAGCGTCGGTTTTTGAATTTGTTCAATAATATTAGCCATCGTAAAAGTCTTACCCGAGCCGGTTACACCCTTTAGAACCTGATGTTTATAACCTTTTTTTAACCCGGTAATTATTTTTTCAATCGCCTGCGGCTGGTCACCCTGCGGAGAAAACTCGGAAACAAGTATAAAATCCGGCATAAACTGCAAAATCCTCCCTCGTAATCTAAAAGACTGGCCAACTAAATATTATAGCATAAAAACACCTAAAGGAACAAACCCGGAACTGCAGTATCTAAGAAATATCGCATACTAATATGTAACAAGAGAGGAAATTATAAGCAGCCCTGATGTCAGGGATAATAAAAAAATAGCCGCCCAAAGTGGCAACTACAAGCAATCGATTTTGGAGATTATCCTCGACAGCTTTGTCTGGCCGTCAGATTTGTTCTCCCAACCTGCTTCGTGATTCAATTTGCCTGTTGCTCAACTTTTCCTACGGTATAATTTACTGCTACTTCTTCATCTGGAAAGGGGACTATAACCGGGATGCCCATGCAATCTATAATGTGAACGTGCATCTGATATACTTCCTCGATGTTCTCCGGAGTCATGGTCTCCAATCCGCCATAGGAAAAGACGTATGAATCCTTAAGGAATAAGAAACGGTCACAGTAACGAATGGCAAGGTTGAGGTCGTGAATGACGATAGCTACGCAGATATTGTGTTCCTGAGCGATTATTTTTACTGTGCGCAGCACTTCATGCTGATTCCGCGGGTCAAGGTTGCTAGTGGGCTCATCGAGAAGCAATAGCCTCGGTTCCTGTGCAAGCGCTCTGGCAAGCATTACCTTTTGTATCTCTCCGCCTGAAAGCTCCGCTACATTGCGCAAGGCGAAGTCTTCCAACTGCATTTTCTGGATTATATCGCGCACGATTTGCCTGTCTTCCAATGTTGCATCCCACTTAATATATGGTTTGCGGCCCAAAAGGATCGCATCATATACGGTCATGTTCAGC
>CAZQXY010000116.1:0-6760 GCA_964597455.1 uncultured Desulfovibrionaceae bacterium | reverse complement strand
AGTTTACCAGCAACTGGGGCAAAGGGCGAATAATTGAGGAAAGGCGGGACAGGGGCTCACCCCTCTCGATCATGACCTTTAAAAGCTGCAGCGATGTAAAAAGTCCGTCACCGGTAGTCATCGACCCGCCAAAGATTATATGCCCGGACTGTTCGCCGCCCAAAGCACATTCCCTGCGGAGCATCTCCTCCAGGACAAAGCGATCTCCCACCTGCGTGCGAATTACTTCAAAACCGTGTTCTACTCCGGCTATTTCCAGACCGCCGTTGCTCATTACCGTAGCCACGATTTTCCTTCCGGGAAGCATTTCCTTCTCAACCAGGTAGGAGGCGCAGATCGCCATCACTGCATCGCCATCTACCAGTTCCCCCTTTTCGTCTGCAGCGATTAGGCGGTCCCCGTCACCATCAAAAGCCAGGCCGAGGTCAGCCCCATGCTTACGGACAGCCTTCTGCAGGATTTCCGGGCTTGTTGAACCACATTTTACATTAATATTATTCCCGTTCGGGCTGCTATGTAGAGAGATTATATCCGCTCCAAGTTCCCTGTAAACCCGCGGGGCAATTTTCCAGAGCGAGCCGTTGGCACAATCCAGAACAACTTTCAGTCCCTTTACGCCAGGAGCTTCCTTTTTTAAGAAAGTCAGGTAGTGCTGCAAAGCTTTCCCGGACCTGAACGCCCGGCCCACTCCCTCGCCTGCCGGGCGGGGGAAATCATCCGCATCCCCATAAAAAAGCTCTTCCGCCTTTGCTTCCAGTTCTAAACTTAACTTATAACCATCCGCATCGAAAAACTTTATACCGTTATCCCCGGCCGGATTGTGCGAAGCAGAGATCATAACCCCCCCGGCAGCTTTCAAAGCAACAGTTAAATAAGCTACTGCCGGTGTAGATACAACCCCCAAAAGGCGGACCTGCACACCTGTGGAGGTAATACCGGCCACAAGAGCTCCCTCCAACATGGTTCCGGAAATCCTGGTATCCCTGCCCAGCCAAAAAAAAGGTTGCTCCGTGCAACTCCGGCTTCCCAGCAGGAAAGCAACAATACGTCCCATTCTAAACGCAAGCTCCGGAGTCAGCTCCAAGTTGGCCATTCCCCGGATTCCATCTGTCCCGAACAATTTTTTCATCTGCTCACCCTAATTCTCTTTTTGCTCAAAATTAGTCAACCGGAAAAATTCTAACCGCTACAGTTTTGTGCTGAACTGGCTTTACCCCTTCAGGAAATATCAGCATGACCTCTATCGTAGCGGGAAGCTCTAAATCATCCAGGATAATCTCCTCTGTCTGCATAGAGTCAACCTCTTCTAAAAGAAACCCCGGTCCTTCTACGGTTACTAGTGAAGGCTCAAGGGAGGCAACCTCAACTTCATCTCCCACGTTATCCGCAAAAACAACCTCTACCGGAACTTCCTTTTGGGGCAGGCTGAAGCTGATCGTAACCTCAACCTCTTCAGGGGTTACTGTTACCCCCTGAACGGTTTTGAGTTTGTCATCAACCGGTATAAGTTTGATACTGTCATTAATAGTGCCTTCCGCACCGCTCACATCTATTGCAAAGACAACACCATGGGTAGAATCAACCTTATCGCGAGTTCCCCTGACAAATACTTCCTCGGGGGAAAAGTAAACTTCATTAACGATTTTTCCTCCTGCAGGTTCTCCCTCCAGGCTGCCTTCCACATTCATCTGCTTCGTGATCAAATTTTCCAGGATGATCGTTGCCCTCGCCGGCTCAATACTGACTATGCTCAAATCCTGCGGTGCTTCAGCATTAATACGCATTTCGTGGCGGCCTTCCTTTTTCCCGCTCAGATCAACATATGCCTCCAGGTGCGCGGGTGTTAAACCATCAAAAGCTTGGGGGACTCCCTGCAGCGACAGGGTAATACTATGATCCATATCTATGATTACCAGATCCTGCCCCAGGTTACGATAGGAAAGGGGGATATTGCCAAAAGAGCGGCGGGCTTCAAGGCCAAGGGCTTCCTGGCTATCCCCGGAGACAAAAAGCCAGAGGATCAGGGCAAGAAAAAAGGATATGATCTTAGCAAAGTTTCGACTCTCTATTATTTTACTCATCGTTCCCATCGTCTATATTAATCCTCCAGGGCAAAATAGAAGAAAGGCTTCTCTTTTTCTTCGTTACCGAAAAAAAGTTCATCAGTGTACTGCGCAGTGTCTTCTCATCAAGATAACGCGTCAATTTACTATTATTGGCAAGCGAGATAACACCTGTTTCTTCGGAGATAATAATAACTACCGCATCAGACACCTCGGTAATTCCAAGTCCCGCACGATGTCTGGTTCCCAGCTCTTTGCTCAGATTAGGATTCTCCGTTAAAGGAAGAAAGCAACCTGCGGCAACAATGTTCCGGCCTCTAATAATCACAGCGCCGTCATGCAACGGGCTGCGGGGGATAAAAAGATTGATCAACAACTCCGCCGTCGTAACCCCATCGATGAGTATGCCCGTTTCAACAATATCATTCAAACCGGTTTCCCGTTCCAGGACAATGAGGGCCCCGATTTTTTTCTTAACCATAACGGGTATGGCTTTGAGGAGTTCTTCAAGCACCTCCAGGAAATTCTCATCCTCCCGTTCGTAAAGAGATCTCTGAAAAATTTTGCCTCTGCCAAGCTGCTCCAGGGCTTTTCTCAGCTCCGGCTGAAAGATAATAGGGATTGCGACAAGACTGATCGTCATTAATCCCTGCAACAGCCAGTTTACAGTCCTCAACCCAAACAGGTTGCTGACAAAGAGGGAAACTAGAAGAACAATAAGGCCTTTAACCAGCTGTTCCGCCCGGGTACCCTTGATCAGAAGGGTAATACGGTAAAAAATGTATGTTATTATGGCAATATCTAAAACATCACGCCATTCCGGGCGGAACTGGATAATACCGGTTAAAATTTTTTCCCACATATTATAGCTTCCAACTCCCTGCCAGCTGGTTTATTTTTTAATTCTGCCTCCAGTGGGCTAATTCCTTTTTGGAGGTGATTTTTTTTCAGCTTTATTAACTGGCAAATAATTCTCTTGTAAGCCGGGGAAGTTTCCTTAACCGGGGCAAGGCCCCTCTCCATAAATATGCCCTGTAAGCCTGAGAGTATGACCACATTTATTACAGCTCTTTCCTTTCAAGCCCAAATTTTTCAGACGGTAACCATTCCGGCGGATAAGCAGCCCACCGCAATCCGGACAATAAGTAGAGCTCCGCTCATCATCTGCAATGTTGCCGAGATAGACATAAGAAAGCTTCTCGCAGGCCCTCTCCCAGGCAGCATACATGGTCTCCAGGGGGGTAGGAGACAGATCCATGCGATAACTGGGAAAATAACGGCTAAAGTGCACGGGAATCTCTTTATCAAGGCCAGCCACCCAATCAATAAAATTCCCTATTTCCTCAGGGCTGTCGTTGAGGGATGTTACTATCAGGTAGGTAAGTTCAACATGACAAGCAAATAGAGCTTGCTCCACAGTTTTAAGGACCTGTTTAATGCCCTTTCCCCGGCAGTAACGCTTATAAAAACTATCCTTAAAAGCCTTAACATCAATATTCATCCCCTGAATAAAAGGTAAAAGCTCTTTCAAAGGCTCCTTATTGATAAAACCGTTGGTAACCAGAACATTTTTATAGCCCTTTTCGGCGATTACCTCTGATGTATCACGGACAAATTCAAACCAGACAGTTGGCTCATTATAGGTATAAGCAATACCCAGCTGTTCCCTTGTCGGCCTTTCTTCGAGAATGCCGACAAGGGCCTCAGCAGATATTATCTCTTTGCCACCGGGCACCTCGCCCCTGGCCAGAGTCCAGTTCTGGCAAAAAGAGCAGTTCAGGTTGCAGCCAGCAGAACCCAGGGACAAAATATCATACCCGGGGAAAAAATGATAAAGAGGCTTTTTTTCGATGGGATCAAAAGAAAAAGCTCCGCAGAGGCCGTAATTCATCGTTACCAATCTGCCGTCTACAACCTTGCGGACACCGCAGATCCCATCCTGCCCCTCCCTCAGCTTGCATTCCTGGGGGCAAAGCCTGCAAATAAAGGAATCTTTTTCTCTGCTATAAAAACGCGCTTCTTGCATATTACTTCCCTTCTGTCTGCAGTAACCCCTCAGTAATAGCGGATTACTTCAAAACGGTAAATCTCTACCGGCTCGTCCGGAAGGATACCCGCTTTTTGTTTGGCAATAGATAATTGCCCTTCTACAGTTGAGACCCCTTCCAGGTCCGGCAATAACAAGCCTGTTCTCCCGCCACGGCGCACAATTACACCAAAACGCTCAGGATCAAGTTCGCTAATATCTTGTACCTTTTCCGGTTCTGAAAGAACGTCTACTGAATAAGTGAGCTCCGGGAGCTCATTCGCGGTAACCGGTAAAAATCGCGGATCTCTTAAGCCGGCGCTGACTGCATTGGCAGCGATCTCCCCCGCCAGCGTCCTCTTCGTTGGGCTTATCGTCCCGATACAACCCCTGAGCTCACCTCTTTTCTTGATGGATACAAAAGCTGCCCCCGGCTTTTGAAGATCCAGGGAAAGGCCCGGAGGAACAGAAGAAAGGCGCTCTCCCCGAACGCGGCTCTCCAGGGCTTTACGGGCAATCTCCGTATAAACGCTGCCTCTTTCTTGCACTAAACATCCTCCTCCTTTGCGGGTGTAAACAATGCCACTAAATAACCGACGCCAAACGGGCCTTCATAGGACAAAACCTCCGGTTTAATCTTACTTCCGGAGAGGATGCCCAGCAAAATTAGAATGGAACGCAGGCCGCACTCCCCCGCAACCGCAACCAGCTTTTCATCCATTTCCAGCAGATTCTCTACCCTGTAATTCTTAACATTCTCCACTATTTGATGGTCATATTCCCCCCCGAGAGGGTTGTAGCCTGCAGGAGCATCCCTGGTCAGCCGGTGGGACAGATCTCCGCTGGCAATCACCGCTACCCTGCGTCCGGAAATCTCCACCGCCTTTTTTACCGCCTCCCCAAAACGAAAAAGGTCATTAAAAGGGAGCATGGCAAAGGTAATGGCGACACAGCCGGCTGCAAAACCCGCCTTTTCCAAATAGTAAAGGGGCACCATTATACCGTGATCCAGGGAAGTAATATCCCCCGGCATCCGGCTGTTATCCCTTCGGAGCAGATTAACACCTATATGTACTTTACGGCTCTCTTCAGCAATAGCATTAACGAGTAAGAGATCATTTTTAACACTGAAGCTGACACCGGGAGCCCCAAAATCCCTGAAATCCCCCCGCAGTTCCTCATCCGCCAGGATAGCCGGAGTATCTTTAAAAACAGGGCCATGCGGCGTAATAAAGATCACCGTTTCAGGAAAAAGGGCGGTAACCTGATCGCTTAATTTATCTAAAGCATCCGCCGTACTGCGTACCCTATCTATCTCCCGGACGCCAATCTCCGGGATAATCAGTGGCGGGTGAGGGCAAATACCTGCAACCAATATGCTCAATGAAAACCCCCCTTATAGCTGAGAATAATAAGCATAAAGACAAATGCAGCAACTTGTAAAAGGGACTACGTCTTCTTAAAACAAATCTTCTTATTGCAGCAGCCTTGTATACCTCAACAGTTCAACGCTTCAGCTCATAAAGTACCATTATCTACCGCTATCTTCAGTATTCCATCTTCTTTTTCTTTTATGTTACCTGTCTAATTAGCTAGCACAGCAGTGCCTACAGGATATATTCTTCAAAGAAACAAGGAAATCCTACATTTTAAAATAATAATCTAAAGATCTATACCTTATTGTTATCATTGGCAAAGGTAACTGATAATCCCCAAATATATTGCCCAGGCAATTTTTTTCTGGTATTCCGGGCGGTTTAAAAGCTCTGCCTCTTCCGGATTGGAAAGAAAGCCGACTTCCACGATAACACCGGGCATGGAAGTTTCCCTGAGTATATAATAGTCGCTGCTTTTTGCCTGTCGATCCGTATTTTGAAGGATGCGGATCAGCTCATTCTGGATTGCCGAGGCCAGCAGTTTCCCCTCCTCGCTGCCTCCCCTGTAAAAAACCTGCGCCCCACGCCAGATCGTAGAGGAGATGCAATTGGCATGTATGCTGATTAACAGTTCGCCCCCCCCTTCTTCTATTATTTGACGGCGATGTTTCATATCTAATCTCTTTTTGGGCCCGGCCGTTATTTCCAGAAAATCCCGGTCTTCCTCTCTCGTCAGCACAACCCAGGCCCCGCCCTGCTGCAAATAATCCTGTAGACACACGGCAATTTTAAGGACAATATCTTTTTCCTGAATTCCATTTCTGATCGTACCCGGATCATAGCCACCATGTCCGGGATCGACGCAAATAATTCTGCCCGAAAGGGGAAGAACTGTCTGGGCAGGGGAAACCCTATCATCAAGGTTGCCGCACCAGAGCAGAATGATCACGACACCGGACAGTAATAAACAGCATACCAATTGTTTAATGGGGAACTTAACCGCACGAAAAATAATATATTTAATCACCACCAGCCCTCCTCCTACAACTATTTATACTCGAGCGGGAAGGGAAACATTAAAAAAACACGGCACCCGGTCGTGTTTTTTAAATAGTTTAACTGCCAAAGCTTTCCTCTATGCTCAATGACCTAAAGGCAGATTATTTCCGCGTGCAGTTTCCCGCCTTCGATACTGAGCAGAGCGCAGGAAGACGTGCTTCCCCGGCGGGGATCCCCCACTGAACCGGGATTCAGGAAAAGAACATCCCCACGTTGCTCAAGAAAAGGCACATGGC
>CAZQXY010000115.1:0-6762 GCA_964597455.1 uncultured Desulfovibrionaceae bacterium | reverse complement strand
GCATCTTGGCGCCGGTATGATAAAGCGGCGGAATGCATAAAAAATTATCATCGCGCTTTTGGCCGTGATGCATTTGTTCTGTATAACATGCTGACATGAGACTAAGATGTGTCTGTAAAATGGCTTTTGGAAATCCTGTGGTCCCCGAAGAAAAGTATATTGCCGCATCATCTTCGTCCGTAAGTTTAATCTGCGGGGCTGCAGAGGAACAATTGGCGGTAAGGCGATCATAGTTTTCAGCAAAGGAAGGGCGGTCTTCCCCGGCAAAGAAGAGTGTCTTTACCTGAGGAATTTGATCATAAATGCTTTCCACCCGGCCGATAAATTCGGGTCCAAAGATCAAGCAAATGGATTCGGATAATCCTAAACAATATTTTATTTCCTCGGCCGTATAGCGGAAGTTTAGCGGCACAGCGAGGGCGCCGGCTTTTAAAACTCCAAAATAAACCGGTAGCCACTCCAGACAGTTCATTAGAAGAATGGCCACCTTATCCCCTTTTTTTATTCCCCGCTGCAAAAGCAGATTGGCCAGGCGATTTGCTTTCTCGTCAAAAACACGCCAGGTCATCTCACGCCGGTATTCACCTGCAGGATTGTTTTCAATCAGTTCGTACTCACGCCAGGTTACATTGTGACTTTCCTGAAGATCTAAATTAATCTCCGTCAGGCATTTTTCCTGTCCATAAAGCTCGGAATTACGCGCCAGAATTTCTGTAATAGGCATTATTTCTCCTCCCGTTCTACCGTTCTCAGTTACTTCGATATCGGCTGCAAATATTCCTCTAGAGTGCGCAACTCTCAATAAATCATTCAATATTTCTCAGCACCATTAACGCGAAGCAGGGGGACGGTTCCATCGTCTTCCCATTTGGTCCTTCGCTTCGCTCCGGAGACGCTCGAACCGTCCCCACAGCTTCACTTATACATTAACCCCTGAGCAGTTACGTAAAAACAATGTTATCTGCTTTCTAATGCGAATATCCTTTTTTTCAAGCTATCTTATTCCAGTTCAAAAGCGCCGGTATAGAGCTGATAATACCTTCCTTTTTGTGAAATCAGCTTTTCATGGTTTCCTCTTTCAATAATCATTCCGTCTTCCAGAACCATGATCACATCTGCATTTTTCACCGTGGAAAGGCGGTGGGCAATAACAAACACAGTCCTGCCCTCCATTAAGGAATCCATACCGCGCTGCACTATCGCTTCAGTCCGCGTATCGATGGATGATGTCGCTTCATCTAAAATCATGACCGGATGGTTGGCCACAGCGGCACGCGCGATTGATATAAGCTGTCTCTGACCTTGCGATAAGCCGCTGCCGTCACCTGAAAGAACGGTTTGATAACCCTGCGGCAGCATGCGGATAAAACCATCCGCGTTGGCCAGTTTAGCGGCAGCAATGCATGCCTCATCCGTTGCCTCCAGCCTCCCATAACGTATATTCTCCATGACTGTCCCGGTAAACAAATGCACATCCTGCAATACAATACTGAGTGAACGCCGTAAAGCACTCCTTTTTATTTTACTGATATTGATACCGTCATATTGAATTCTGCCATCGGCAATGTCATAGAAGCGGTTAATTAAATTTGTAATGGTCGTTTTTCCCGCGCCTGTTGCACCGACAAAAGCCACCTTTTGTCCGGGTTCGGCATATAGATTAATGTTGTGCAAAACTGTTTTGTTTTTTTCGTAACCAAAGTCCACATCATAAAAGCGAACTTCACCCTTTAGTTCGGTATAAGTTAGCGTACCATCCTCCTGAGGGTATTTCCAGGCCCACATCTCGGTGCGCTCCTCTGTCTCTACAATTCTACCGCTTTCTTTTTTAACATTGACGAGGGTTACATAACCATCATCCGCTTCCGGTTTCTCGTCCATCAGGTTGAAGATACGCTGCGCACCGGCCAGCGCCATGACAACAAAATTTATCTGTTGTGACACCTGGGAAATCGGCATGATAAAACTGCGGGATAACTGCAAAAACGAAGCGATCATCCCCAGAGTCAAGACACCGGCACCGGTAATCGAAATGTTTGTTACACCTGCAATGGCCATCAGCCCGCCGGCAATAGCCAGAAGTACATAGAGCAGATATCCAAAGTTATGCATAACAGGCATTAAAATATTACTATAGGAATGTGCCGCAGCGGCATTTCCATAAAGCTCTTCATTTTTCAGGTCAAATATTTCTTTGGCTTTATTCTCGTGGCAGAATACTTTCACCACCTTCTGCCCGCCAACCATTTCTTCAATATAACCGTTAACATCGCCCAAAGACTGTTGTTGCCTGGCAAAGAATACGCCACTTTTACCGGCAATTTTACCGACCAATTTTATCATCAAAAATACACATAAGACCACAAGCAATGTGAGCCAGACGCTAATAAAAAGCATGGCGCTAAAAACGGCAGTAATGGTTACCACCGCAGAGATCATCTGGGGAATGCTTGAAGAGAGCATCTGCCTTAAAGTATCGATATCGTTGGTGTAATGGCTCATGAGGTCGCCGTGAGTATGTGTATCAAAATACTTTATCGGCAGGCCCTGCATGTGTGAGAACAGCTGATCACGAATTTTCTTTAGTATCCCCTGGCTGACCCCTACCATGATGCGGTTATAGAACAGGGCTGCCGTAACGCCTGTAAGATAAATGCAAGCCATCACCAGGATGACTCTGCCCAGCGCTGTAAAGTTCGGCTCTGCTTCCAGCAGCAAGGGCTTGATATAATCATCAATAAGTGTTTTTAAGAATAAAGATGATATTACATTGGTCATTGCACTGATTATAATACAGGCTAGAACCAAAATAATCTGCAGCTTATATTGCTTCATATAAGAAAGCAGTCTTTTTAAGATTTTGAAGTCGATCTCACCCCTGACGGGCATACCGAAACGGGGAGGCACTCCAGGTCTGCGGCGCCCTGGGTGGATTTTCCCCAGAGGAGCTTCGCTCTTTGCCGGTTTAGTCATTACTGCTGCCCCCCTTCACCTGAGAGTCAAATACCTCTTTATAAATAGCAGAGGAATCCAGCAGCTCATCATGCTTGCCTGCAGCGTGGATCTTTCCGTTATCCATGACAACAATTCTGTCTGCTTCCTGAACGGAAGATACGCGCTGGGCAATAATGATCTTGGTGGTAGCGGGAATCTCTTCACGCAAGGCCTTCTGGATCAGCGCTTCTGTTTTCGTATCAATGGCACTGGTGGAGTCATCGAGAATAAGGATTTTCGGCTTTTTGAGCAAAGCACGGGCAATACAAAGGCGCTGTTTCTGCCCACCGGATATATTGGTGCCGCCTTGCTCAATATAGGTGTCATATCTCTCGGGATATTCTGCGATAAAATCATCCGCCTGTACAAGTTTGCACACACGGATCAGCTCTTCGTCCGCAGCATCCTCATTCCCCCAGCGAAGGTTTTCTTTGATCGTGCCTGAAAAAAGAACATTTTTCTGCAGCACCATCGCAACCTCATTCCGCAGGGTCTCAATGTCATAGTCGCGGACATCAACACCGCCAACGGTAACACGCCCCCCGGTTACATCGTAGAGCCTCGGTATTAACTGCACCAGCGTAGATTTTGAGGATCCCGTTCCGCCGAGGATACCTATCGTTTCACCGGAGTTAATCGTCAGGTTGATGCCGTCGAGACATAGCTTGTCCGTGTTTTTGGCATAGCTGAAGCTAACATTCTCAAAGCGAATATCACCGCTTTTCACCCGGTAAACAGGGTTTTCACCGTTTATTAAATCGCTCTTTTCTTCCAGGATCTCCAGGATTCTATCCGCGGAAGCACGGGAAATAATGAGCATTACAAAAACCATTGAAAGACCCATAAGGCTCATCAAAATCTGCATAGCGTAGGTGATCAAGCTCAACAGTCCGCCCGTGGAAAGCCCTGCCGCAGGATTACCGCCGCAGGCAACAATAGCTCTTGCCCCGAACCAGGAGATCAGCAGCATGCAGCCATACATACAAAACTGCATCAGCGGCATATTAAAAGCCAAAATTTTCTCGGCCCTGGCAAAGTCATGATAAATTTTTTGCGAAATTTCTTTAAATTTTTCGGTTTCAAAGTACTCACGCACAAAAGATTTTACAACACGCATGCCGCGAAGATTTTCCTGAACGACATTATTCATTTTATCATAGGTGCGGAAAATCCTTTCAAAAAGAGGGAAGACCCTGCTCATAATCAGCCAAAGACCAACCCCGAGAACGGGAATGCTGGCCAGGAAAATAAGAGAAAGCTGCCTGTCGATACGAAAGGACGCCAGCAGGGAGAATACGAGCATTACCGGAGAACGCATAGCCATGCGGATGATCATCTGATAAGCGTTCTGCACATTGGTAACGTCGGTAGTAAGGCGGGTAACAATACTTGCGGTGGAGAACCTGTCTATACTGGAAAAGGAAAAGTTCTGCACGTTATAGTACATATCCTGGCGCAAATTTTTTGCATAGCCTGCCGATGCTACGGCGGCCGCACGACCTGACAAAACACCGAAAATCAGACAGATAACCGCCGCAACAAAAAGTGCAGCGCCGGTTTTTAGAACATAAAGCATATTTCCGGCATCAATACCGAAGTCGATCAAATTTGCTATTATGACGGGCATGATGACCTCCATAATAACTTCCAGCGTGACATAAAACGGTGCCAGCAGGGAGGCCTTTTTGTATTCCCTGATACTATGTGCAAGCTTATTGATCTTCAACAAGGATTCCTCCAGTTATGCTTTCCGGATAAGCATAAAAATTATCAGTTTCCTCTTGTGCAGCGGCATTAACATTATAATTTGTTTCGGGGGCTTGTCATTAGAAATGGAACCCTCAAGGCAGGGTTCCATTAAACCGTTTAAACCGTTAAACCGTAGTTCAGAAATATTATCACTACAGCGAAAATTAGCAATGAGCGGTGCCATGGGGACGAAAAAAAGGTAAGGGGACACACCCCTACGGGGAATGTCCCCGTGCAATGTCTCCGAAGCGCAGGACTTGGGGACATTCCTCTGCGAGAGGTGTGTCCCCGTGGCTTAGAGCATCAATAAAACATCATTTTTTCTAACTCCAGGGGTTCAACCCTGCGCCCGTTGGAGTATACTCTCATATTACCACCTGAAATTTCATCAATCAAGGCAATGTGATTGTCCTCATCGACCCTGCCGAATTCAAATTTAATATCGTATAATTCCAGACCTTTTTGCGCCAGCTCTTCCTTGACAATGGCAGCTATCTTCTGTGTTAAGGTTTTTAATACCTTATATTCCTCATTCGAGAGTATCCCCAACATAACCAGAGCATCTTCGGAAATGGGCGGGTCATTGCGCCCGTCATCTTTGAGCGTAACCTCAACAAAAGCGTCCAGTGGCTGTCCCTCTTCCGCGTACATCCCGTAACGCCGCAAGAAGCTGCCTACTACCCGGTAACGGCAGATAACTTCCAAACCGTTTCCGAATGCAGCGGCTTTTTTTACCGTCATGGTAACATTTTCAAGGTCGGAATCTATATAATGCGTTGGGATTCCCAGTTCATTCAATTTTTCAAAGAAATATTTACTGAGGCGAAGGCCGGCCTTGCCTGCTCCCTCGATGGTCAAACCGATGGTATTGGCCCCCGGCTCAAAAACCCCATTTTCTCCGGTAGCATCATCCTTGAATTTAAGAAGATAATTCCCGTCGTCCATAGCGTAAACATCTTTTGTTTTTCCAGAATAAACCAGGGTCAGACTCGAATCGTTCACTTATTTATTCCACCCTTTCTCCTCTTAACGAATCACGGGGACGGTCCTCGAATCTCCGAACCGAATCACGGGGACGGTCCTCGCGAATCAGGACCGGGGCGCAGGCATCCCCTGATTATCTGTCATATTTTATCCCAGATCATCAACAGTTAACCTTTTCCTAAGGTGATTTGATTTCGGTGCTGCAGTACCATATACTTTTTTCAAATGAGCCCTGGAAAACTTAGGTGATAAAACGCTGACTAAAGGAACTATCAGCAGGGGTACTACCATGGCCGCGGCACCAATTGTAGGAATTAACCCTGAGTCTAATCCAAAGTATAAGGAAAAGCCTATTGAAATAGCCAATCCGGATAACATTCCCGCCCAGGCGCCAGCCCTTGTAGCCCCCCTCCAAAAGAGGCCATAGACATAAACAGCCAAAAAAGCCCCTGCCACAGTACCCCAGGAAAGAGCCATAAGGCTAACAATAAAAGTAGGCTTCAAAGCAATATAGACAGAAATACCGATAAACAACACTGATAAAACCCTCATTAAAATCAAAGTGTTCCTCTTACCGAAACCGGGGAAATTTACTTGAACCAAATCAATCGCAATAGCTGAGCTGGAGACTAACACTAAAGATGCTAAAGTAGACATGGAAGCGGCCAACACCAACAGGAGTATCAGGACGGACGCCACTTCCGGCAAAGCTTCCCCGATAATTAGCGGCATTACTAAATCAGGGTTTCCCTGAGGCATTTGATTATTAAAAAACAACCGCCCCAGGCTGCCGGTAAAGTAAGCACCAAAAGCAACAACTAAAGCAAAAATAGTAGACACAATACGGGCAGGTTTAATAGACTTCACATCTTTAATAGCATAAAATTTTTGCACCATCTGTGGCAGCCCCCAGGTACCGAGGCTTGTTAAAATCACTAAAGAAATCAATCCCAATGGATTGGGGGGATTAAAAGGCTGCACCAGCTGAGGATCGTAAGACGCCAGCTTGGCCAGTCCTGTTGTAAGACCGCCCAC
>CAZQXY010000114.1:4469-6840 GCA_964597455.1 uncultured Desulfovibrionaceae bacterium | reverse complement strand
TGTTTTATATTTTTGTTCTCCTAAAGATTCATGGTGTTAAAGTCTAAAGACGGGTCTAATAAAAAAATGAATTTGACTCATCGGCATGCCTCATGTATAATAAGGGATAAAGTTATTGATAATTTGTCATGCCGAAGTGGCGGAACAGGCAGACGCACTTGACTCAAAATCAAGCGGTCTCTGATCGTGTGGGTTCGAGTCCCACCTTCGGCACCAGCGATAAACCCTGTAAAAATCACAGCTTGCAGGGTTTATTCTTTTCTTCCTTTCTTATTGCCAACAGGTAATATAAAAGATATAATTTGGTAACAGTAGAGGCATTTTGAATGAAAAATAAGTTCGGGAACAATCTTAAGAAATTATGGCTAAAACGGAACTATTCCATAAATCAACTTGCGTTTAAATCAGATGTAAGTTGGAGTTCATATTTCACAAAAAGCAGGGAGTGAGTTTAAGTGACAGACCGGGAACTGCTAGAGCTTATCGCTGCCCAAGTAGGCAAGCTTACAGTGGATGTAGATGAAATTAAAGCAACCTTGCCCACCATGGCCACCAAAGACGAGCTGGCAGAAATCAGATCCACCATAGCCACCAAAGATGATCTGGCAGAAATCAGATCTACCATGGCCACAAAGGATAATCTGGCAGAAATAAGATCTACCATGGCCACAAAGGATAATCTGGCAGAAATCAGATCTACCATGGCCACAAAGGACGAGTTGGCGGAAATAAGATCCACCATGGCCACAAAGGACGAGCTGGCAGAAGTAAAAAACGACCTTAAATTTGTCAAGGAAACCGTTATCAGAATCGAAAACGACCATGGACAGAAGCTGGGAGCCTTGTTTGACGGGTACAAGCTTAATTCGGAGAAGCTGGACAGGATTGAGAAAGAAGTAGCAAAGCATGAGGAATTCATTCTAAAAAGAATTAAGTGAAGTTAGAGAGAAACCCTTTAAGTATCTTTTCGGCTGATTGCTGGCAATGATAGCATATGATTTCCAGTTTAAGAGGATGCAGTCCTAACAAGTATTTTGCGGTTATCAAATCATCATTGGCAAAATCATACCATGATTTGATTATGCCCTTCTAATCCATAGAGCTTCACCCCGTCCCTGACAATTATTCTTTCAATTGCCGGCAGTTGCTTCCTCCGATTAAATACGCTTTTCTTTCCGACGATTATATCTACCGCCCGAATATCCTTCTGGCTAATGGCACTGCTGATTTTGTGCATGGCTTCAATGGGACGCATATTGTCGTCAGGAATAACCACATAAATGTCAAAGTCGCTATCTTTGTGAGTTATTACATATGCATGTGAGCCGAATAAATATATTTCATTTGCATCCACTGTATCTAAAATAGCTTGTTTAATACTTTCAAGCTCTCTACTTGATGCTTTATCCATAAAAATTCCCCTTCCTCATTTCATCTTTCTATTGTAGCAGGTATGATAATTACAACAGCATTAACGTATATTATTTGCAATTTATTATACCACAATATTTGGAAAATATAGCAAAGGATTTTTTGTTCTTCATCTGTTACTTTAGCCGGGCCTTTTTCAGCCATTCCGGAAATTGTTCGTCTTCTGCCCCGACGCTGTCGGGAACCGTGATATTGGCATACATTATTTTGCTGAAAAATAATAGTTTACAATTTTATCTGGGGCTGGTATGATTTTGGTTAAAGCGTAAAGGGTAAAGGATAAAGAGTAAAGCATAAAGCATAAAGAGTAACAGGTTTAAGTTTAGATCAGCGGGAAAGAGGGTATTAATGTGCAGATCATAATTATCGGCGGGGGCGGAATCGGAACTACACTGGCCAAACTTCTCTCCGATGAGGATCAGGATGTTGTGATCATCGAGCAGGACCCTGAAATTGCACGTCACTTAGATACCGAAATCGACGGTCTGGTAAAATGCGGTAATGGAGCCCATACCGCTGTACTGGAAGAAGCCGGCATCAAAAGTGCCGAGATGCTTATCGCCGTCACGCAAGTTGATGAAGTGAATATGATCTCCTGCATGCTGGCCAAAAAATACAATGTGCCGATCACCGTTGCCAGGGTCCGTAATTCTGAATACTTCGAATCCGGTATTTTGAACAACAAGCAACTGGGAGTTGATATATTTATTAATCCCGAAAGGGTGGCCTCTTTTGAAATCGCCAAATTAATCCGGACACCAAATGTAAGGGAAACTGAGTATTTTGCCAAGGGACGAATTACAATGGTTAGCGTATTTATTGACGAGAACACGAAACTTGCAAACCATACCCTGCTAGAGCTGCCAATTCCAAAAAACAGTATCGTAGCCGCAATTGAAAGGGAAAACGGGGAGCTCATCGTTCCCGGCGGGAAGGATAT
>CAZQXY010000114.1:0-4459 GCA_964597455.1 uncultured Desulfovibrionaceae bacterium | reverse complement strand
TACAAAGTTAAATTGATGCCAGTAGGTCCTGATGGCGGGAAGGATATCATTTTACCTCATGACAAGGTGTTTCTGCTCGGAAAAGGAGAACTACTTAATGAGTTTGGCTGGCTGCTGCAGAAAAAGGAAGCAAAAAATTCAAGCGTTTTGATACTTGGCGGTGGGAAAATAGGTTTTCAGTTGGCCAAAACTATGGAATCTAATAAGAAAAACAATCTCAACGTTAACAATATTAACGTTAAAATAATAGAAAAAGACCCGGATTGCTGCCGGTCTATCGCCTCGCAATTAAATAAAACTCTTGTTCTTCAGGGTGATGCAATCGATTTATCATTTTTAAAGCAGGAAGATATCCGGCATACAGATGTCCTCGTAGCAGTAACTGGGGATGACAGGACCAATGTCCTGGCTTCCATTCTGGCAAAACAATTCGGCGTTAAAAAAACAATTTGCGAGATTATTAACCAGGACTATTATTCATTATTTCAAAGCCTCGGCATGGAGCATATCATTAGCACCAGATTATTGACGGCAGCCCAGATCTTAAAGTTGATCCGTAAGGGTGAAGTGCTCTCTATGTCCCTTTTGGAAAATGGGAAAATGGAAATTCTTGAGCTGATCATTCCACACTCGGCAAAAGTAGCCAATAAGAAAATCCAGAACGCCGGAATCCCTAAAGGTGTTCTTATTGGAGCCATATTGAGAAATGATGAAATTATTATGGCGCATGGAGATGACTGTCTGCTTCCGGATGACAGGGTGATTCTTTTTACAAACCCCGAACTTAATCATCATATTGATCGTCTTTTTGCCGGAGAAAAAAAATCTCTTTCAAGAGAGAGACACAATTCCAGGCCTTTTTTTGATTATTAAATGCTGTGGCTGAGGCCGAGGCTGAGGAGCTTCTGAAATGCGCTATAAAGTACAGGCATATCTTATAGGGACTCTTCTATATTATTTGGGGATAGTGATGCTTTTCCCTCTGCTCTGGGCGCTTACGAATCCCCGCATTTTATTATCATTTATTATTCCAGCGGCTATTTCTCTAATCGCTGGTTTCTTGTTAAGATACAAAAATGTCCCGCCGGATAATCTCACAATTAGAGAAAGCTTTGCTTTTGTAGCCCTCGCCTGGCCCCTGGCGGCTCTTTTAGGCTCGCTGCCATATTTATTTTCGGGGACATTTTTCAATTTCGTAAACGCCTTTTTCGAAAGCATGTCGGGTTTTACCACAACCGGCGCGACGGTTATTGAAGATATCGAAGTGCTGCCTCGTTCTATATTACTTTGGAGAAGTATGACCCAGTGGCTGGGCGGTATGGGGATCATCGTTCTTTTTGTCGCCATGCTGCCGAGGCTGGGAATAAGGAGCATTAATCTTTTAAAAGCGGAAGTCCCGGGGCCGGGGACGGAAAGAATCGCACCCCGCCTGGCGGAAACAGCCAGGTGTTTATGGATTGCCTATTTAATAATTTCTGCCGCCCAATTTTTCCTGCTGCTGGCGAGCGGGCTTACTATCTTTGATGCAATCAACCACACTTTTACCACAATGTCAACGGGCGGTTTTTCTACTTATAATGGAAGTGTCGGCGCGTTAAATAACCTCCGGGCGGAAATGATCATACTTGTATTTATGATCATTGGCGGAGGCAATTTTTCCTTATATTACGCCCTCTGGCAGAAGCAGTGGAGACAGTTCTTCAGGGATACCGAACTGCGCTTTTATCTTTTAATCCTCCTTATTGCTTCAGTTATCATAACCTTGAATATCTACCCAACCCATTACAACACATTGGCAGAAGCAGCGAGAAACGGTTTTTTCCAGGTCGTCTCCATAACTACTACTACCGGTTTTGTAACCGCTGATTACGACAAATGGCCTTACCTGACAAAAATTATCCTTTTTTTTCTGATGTTTTTGGGCGCTTCAGGGGGTTCTACCAGCGGTGGCATTAAGCAGATACGCATTATCATCCTGATTAAGTACGCCTTCAGGGAAATGCGAAAAGTGCTGCACCCTTCGGCGGTAATTCCCCTGCGGTTGGGGAAAAAGGTCATCCCCGAGGAAATGGTGCAAAATGTGATCGGCTTCAGCATCCTTTATATCTTCACCTTTTTACTGTCCTCAATAATAATGGGCTCGCTGGGACTGAACTTTATTACTTCTCTTTCCGTGACAGCTACCTGCCTGGGAAGTGTGGGACCCGCCCTTGGTCTCCTGGGGCCTGCATATACCTATGCCGGTTTGCCTGCCATTGCCAAACTATATCTCTCTTTCATCATGCTCCTGGGAAGGCTTGAAATATATACCATTCTGGTTCTTTTACTGCCAAAAGCTGGAGCCAAGAGATTCTAAACTTATACCCCGAGTTTGGCGAAATTAATGAAACATTAGTCTTGCAAAGGGATCAAAAACCCATTTAACCAGGTAAATAGGGTTCGGCACATAAAAACCGAGCACCTCTCCATAAGCCATATAGCCTGCCAGCAGGAATATTCCTATAAATACATAAAAATCAGCCCACTTTTTCTGACGTATCAAGGGTAAGCCCTGTATATAAAAGATTAAGAAGAATACAACGGTTACTCCAAAAAAAATCATATGCAGCTCCTGTAATGATGCGACTTTAAAACGGAGGTCTCTCCGACAGGCCGGTCTGCAAAATTTTATTTTCAACCTTTATCTGCACCTCAAGGTCACGGTAGATATTATCCCAGTCAGCGCTGATCTTTCTCCACTCTCCCGGAAGCCGGCGATGAAATTCCCTTCCTATACCAAAGATATCTGCTTCCCACCCCTGTGATTTCCGCAAAGATCTGCGGATGTGATTTTCAATTACGGCCCCACTGTCCTCCTGCATGCGCGAAAAAGCTTCGCCTGAACTCAGGCTGCCTGATGTCTGTCCGTATATTTCACTCTCAGCGGCTACTTCCAGGATAACTTTGGGCAAACCGTTTTCAAAAAAGGGAATTATTTTAGGGCGGGACTTCCGAACATTCAAAGTTACTATGCCGGGATTGCCCAGTGGATCGCTTATAATCTCTATGGAATTTTTTATTTCTGCCTGCATATAGAGCAACCCTTTGGTTTCATCTACGTTCAGCAAACCGGCCAGCCGGTCGCCCTTAAAAACCCCGGCACCGGAAATTTCAGGATAGAGCACCATCCCTGGAGGGGGGTCCTCCAATCCTTCCGGCAACACCTGCCCGTGCAGCTCCAATTCAGCCAGCGCTATGGGCGCCTCAGCGCGAAGCAGGTTCTGGGACGGTTCTTGCTCTTAAGCCAGAAACTTTTTTAGCTGCTGCGGCAGGTCTTGCAGCGAAAGGGTTGTTTCTTCTCCTTTTTCCATATCTTTAACCTTAACAATACCGGACTTTAACTCGTCCTCTCCATAAATGATAACATAAGGGATCTTTTCTTTATTGGCATAATCCAGCGATTTTTTCAGTCTTCTGCCGGTCATATCAATATCAACAGACCAGCCGCTTTGCCGCAGCAGGCCGGCAAGCCGTAAAGATTCTTTCCCGGTGCCAAGTGGAATAATATAAAGGTCTATTTCGGAACGGTTATTTTGCAATTCTTTTTTCATGCTCAGTGCGTTATAGATAACATCGAGGCCAAAGGATATGCCCACAGCCGGATATTCCTGCCCATCGTCCAAAAAGCCCCCGATAATCTTGTCATACCTTCCACCGCCAGCTATGCTTGACGAGATGCCGGCATCAGTCAGGAATACTTCAAAAACCGTCCCGGTGTAGATATCCAACCCCCTGGCTAAAAAAGGATTAAAGCGCGTTTTATCAAGCACATCGACTTCAAGGAGATAGGCATTTAATTCTTTTAATTCGCTGATCCCTTCTTCCACAAGCCGGTTGGGAAAATTTTCACCGAAATAATCAAGATCACTTTGTTGATGATCATAAAGGTCAAAAATGCTCTTGAGTGTATCATCTTGCAGCTGCAAAGCTTCAATTTCTTTTTTTACTCCTTCGGGGCCGATCTTTTCCAGCTTATCGAGCGCAAGAATCACGCTATTTATTTTGGCATCAGGTATCTGCAAACCTTGAAGGATGCCGGATAATAGCTTGCGGTTATTGTAAGAGACATAAACATCGAGCCCGAATTTTTCAAAAGCATCGAGAACCATAAGGATAAATTCCGCTTCCGCCATCTGGCTTTTTACGCCGGCAATATCCACATCGCACTGCATAAACTCCCGCATACGGCCTGTTTTTACAGGCCCGTCCCGAAATACCTTGCCGATTTCATAACGTTTAAATGGAAATCTCAATTGAGGGTTCATGCCGATCACCCGTGCAAAGGGGACAGTCAGGTCATAACGGAGAGCCAGCTCTCTTTCCCCCTGGTCACTTAACCGGTATATTTCCTTGAGTATCTCCGCCCCGCCCGCGTACTTTGAGGAGAGAACATCCATGAAACATAAAATCGGCGTCTCCA
>CAZQXY010000113.1:0-6869 GCA_964597455.1 uncultured Desulfovibrionaceae bacterium | reverse complement strand
TACACCATGTTATCTCTACGTTGCCATTATCTCCTTCTTTGGCTTCAACCCGTTCGCCATAAACCTGTACTTCAGGTGAAAAAGAAAAACAAAGCTTAACATTGGTCTCATCAGCAATTTTTTCTCCATAACCGGGTGGCAGGACAACGCTGTAGTACCAGCGGTAATTATTGATAATCCTTAAAAAGGGCAGGTGCCGGGATACTTTCTCGCCGGAATCCAGATATTCCTCTGCGATCATATTTTCCTCATAGTCTTCCTTATTGAGGTAAAGAAAATTTGAGTTCGGACCATATTTTTCTAATCCATCCAGTTTAAGCGAAACCAACCCTGACGATGGAGTCAGGACAATATACTCTTCATTTATTAAAAAAAGATGGGAATAATCATCTTTTTTTTCATCTAAGAACCATTCCCTAAAACTATGAAAGTAGCCCGATACCCCTTTCTCTGTTTGGTCCGTTATGGGCTCTTTTTCCAGGGGGAATTCGGTTATCCTTGCCAGTCCCTTGCCCACGGGCACCCTTTCCCCTTCTTTTACATTATAATATACAAAACCGGGGCGTGGGGCAAGAATTACTTGCTCATCAAAAGTAACCAGCCCGGCAACAGATAAAGATACCGGGACAGAGCCCTGTTCCGCCAATGCTGTAGCAATAACATTTTCCCGTGTTGTTGCCCAGATCCAACCTGCTAAAATCTGCAGCAACAAAAAAAGAGCCAAAAATAATAACAGGTAATAAACGGGCTTTTTCCCTTTATTTATTACCCCGCCCGGCGAGCTCCGGCTCTTACCTTCAATTACTTTAAACGGCCTTTGCCTTGTCCTTCTCTTCCTCATTTAACGTCACCTTAAAAAAATTATACCCATCTGCCGCCCTGTTGGCCTTCCTTTTGCTCCTCGCGGATCCCAGAGGAACAGTAATCATCTGAACAACCCTTCGTCCAGAGTACTCATGCAAACATGGCCGATATCAGCCTCCAACAGCTTTAGCATTATTTCCTCGGTCCCTGACGCTTCCATCCCAGGCGAAAAAATAATCCTGCTCGAATAGCCGGCAGAACAGCATCTATGTATTTCACCTTCTAGAGCAATTTTCTTTTCAAAGCCATCGTCTTCCTGGAATAAAACAAAGGAAGGACTGTAAAAGTCTTTCTCTGTTATCCCTTTCACAATACCGAATTCTTTCCTGTCCTTTTCCGCAAGGCCTTTTATGCTGCGATGATCCCCGCCCCAGAGCCCGATATTAAGATCGTATTCTGCGGCAAATGATTCCACCCGCCTGGACATATGTTTGATTATCTTCTCAGCCATACTGTAGGTTTGCTCTTTTTCCCCCTTTTCACCGGCTGATAAAAGATGAACGGCTTCGGGCAACCCGCAAAAACCCAGAGTAATCAGGCCATTTTTTAGCGGCTCCCTGATACTCTCGCTGTAAAGCAAATTTTCACTCCCCAGGTACAGCTTTTCGCCCATGATAAAGGGAAGATCTTTGCATTTAAGCAGGGAAATAACCTCAAAACGGTGTAAGAGCTGCCTTACCCCCAGCCTCAAAAGGCGGTCCAATTCAACAAAAAAATGTTCCTGGTTGTCTGCTGTCATGGCCAGACGGGGCAAATTAATAGTAACAGATGCTATATTGCCCCTCTTTTCCCCCCGGGGCGCACCATGTCTGTTTTGGGCTATCCTCAACCCGCTATCGAAATAACATGCATTTATTCCCTGGGAAATATTGTAGGTTGTGTCCTGGAAAGAAAAAGAAGGGTTTCCGCTGCGCATAGCTGAATGCAGCGCAAGCATATATAAATCATAATTAGGATCCCCGTTCATTAAGTTTAGGCCTTTTTTCAAATGAAAAACAATTCTCGGCCGTTTATGCTTATTATTCAGGGTCTCTTCCAGCAACAGCCCGGCAACCTTCCTGCCCTCGGCAGAGGTATCCAAACCGAGCTGTATACTGCAGTTTAAGAGATAATCATTTCCCGTGCAGGGAAGATTTCCTATATAGGATAGAAAACCCTTTAAACCTGCCGCAAGCTCCTCAAAGGACGGCTTGACTCTAAAACCGCGGATTATCTCACCGAGAACCAGATCAAAAAAAGGCAGCGATTGTTCTCCGCACATATCGTAGCTGCTTTTTTGAAGAATTACTGCCGTTCTGAAAAAAAGTGTTAGAAGATCCCGGGAGGGAGAATTGCGGTTATCTCCAAAACCGTTTTTAAGCAAAGGCAACAGATCAATCTGTATAGAATCCAGCGTTTTACTGTAATAACCCAGATGATGTATATGTATACTCCCCCTTTGATGGGCGTCAGCGATCTCCGGGGGGAGTAAATTATCAAGATAATATTTTTGGCTTGCAGCCAGGGCAATCTGGTGCATTTTATTCGCCGGCGAATAGGTGCTATCCTCTTCCCCGTGGTTTTCTTCAAGCAAAATATCCTTTACTACATCCATCAGCTCCGACTTGGCTTCTCTGATGCGAGTCCTTTTCGCCCTGTATAAAATATAGGCTTTTGCTGTCCGCGCATGCCCCTTTTCGATCAGGATCTTCTCTACCATATCTTGCATTTCCTCTACAGTAGGAATTAAACCCGAAAGGGTTTGCTCTTGAAGAAAATTTATAACCTTACCGGTTAGCTCTTCTGCCAGCGAATAGTTTTCACCCCCAACGGCTTTGGCAGCTTTAAAAATTGCCTGGGTGATTTTACGAGCGTCAAACGGTACTATTCTCCCGTCCCTTTTTCTGATCTCTTTAAAGGGTACAGCACCTGAAGTCAAACAAAAACACCCTTTCACCAAAATGACAAAGTAAGAAGTTAAGCGCTTTTCATTATATTACAAGCTGTAAGATATGTCCAGCATCAGAACTGCGGTGTCTCATGGGGCAAATCAACCAGGATGGTATCTACCCCAATTTTAACCACCCTTTCCCAGGGCACTACCAGATCGTTTTTCCTGCCAATTACACCCATAAAACCGCTTGCACCCGGCAAAATTATCGCTCTAATTTTTCCGTTTTCTAAATCCAGATCGATATCGGAGATAATTCCCAGCCTTTTCCCGTCAGAAACGTTGATCACATCTCTATCCCTTAAATCACTTAAACGGGCCATTTGAAACACTCCCTTACAAAACTTTCCACATCTATTTCTATTATATTATACTTTGTTAAATCTTCATAGCAAAAAAAATTCCGGAGTTTTCCCTCCGGAATTCGTAGAAAGCTAACTATATTAAAACCAAAACGTACTTTTTGTGGCTACCTAAAAAACCATCAAAGTAACATGATTATTATTTAGCTGAATACTATTTCCCTGCATTATTTCCGAAACGGTTCCGCGTTCCAAATTGCTCATGTTATAGGATAAGACCACTTCCCCGCCGCGGGATGTAAAACTAAAGGAGAAACAAAAAAGCATCAGGCTCAAAGACAAAAGCGTCAGTAATAATCTGCATTTATACGAATATCTTTTCACGGTTCCATACCTCCTTTTTTATTGAATATGTTTTTTTAACTGTCCTAATGCTGATTTTTCCAGCCTGGAAACCTGGGCCTGTGAAATCCCAATTTCATCGGCAACCTCCATCTGCGTTTTCCCCCGATAAAATCTCAGCGTTAAAATTAATTTTTCTCTGTCGTTCAGTTTTTGTAAAGCATCTTTGATGGAGATAATCTCCATCCATTTTTCATCGTGATTTTTTTCATCGCTAATCTGATCCATAACGTAAATGGGATCTCCGCCATCATGATAAATAGGTTCAAAAAGAGAAACCGGCTCCTGTATAGAGTCAAGCGCAAGGATGATCTCCTCTCTGCTCACCGTGAGTTCAGTTGCAATTTCCTCTAAAGATGGTTCCCTTGAATGCTTATGGGCCAGCTGATCCCTCACCTGTAAAACCTTGTAAGCAATATCCCTTAAAGATCTGCTCACTCTGACGGGGGTATTGTCCCTCAAGTAACGGCGGATCTCCCCAATAATCATGGGCACGGCATAAGTTGAAAACTTGACATTCTGATTAAGATCAAAATTATCAATTGCTTTGATCAATCCAATACAGCCGACTTGAAAAAGATCGTCAACCAGCTCACCCCTGTTGTTGAAGCGTTGGATTACACTTAGGACAAGCCTCAGGTTTCCGTTTACCAGTTTTTCACGGGCCTCTTTATCACCTTCCAGCATTCTTGCAAACATGATCCGCATTTCTTTATTCTTCAATACAGGTAGCTTGGCTGTATTCACTCCGCAAATTTCAACTTTATTCAAAGCAGAATCCTCCCGCTTGAACCCATCTAGAAGCAGAACCTTTTCTTCTATTAAAAGTATTTCCCCGCAAATTTTTTTTATACTGTGAAGAATATCATTCCATTTTATTAATTTCTTTTTTTAATCTCTTAATAATGCGCTTTTCTAAACGCGAAATATATGATTGGGAGATACCCAGAAGCTCCGCAACTTCTTTTTGCGTTTTTTCGTGCCCGTCTTGCAGCCCAAATCTCAGCTGCATAATCTTCCTTTCTCTTTGGGAGAGCTTTTCCATTGCCATATAAAGCAGCTTTTTATCTACTTCTTCCTCCAGGTCACGTATGACAAGGTCGTTTTCTGTGCCCAGGACATCGGAAAGCAAAAGCTCGTTACCATCCCAGTCTACATTAAGGGGTTCATCAAAGGAGATCTCTACCTTGAGCTTATTATTCCTTCTTAAATGCATCAATATTTCGTTTTCAATACATTTTGATGCATAAGTAGCCAGCTTGATTTTTTTATGCGGGTCAAAGGTATTTACGGCTTTAATTAAACCAATGGTACCGATCGATACCAGATCGTCAACCGCTATCCCGGTATTTTCAAATTTTCGGGCAATATAAACAACGAGGCGCAGGTTGCGCTCTATTAGCGCTCCTCTCACCTTATCTTCCCCTGTTTTGAGACGTTCCAACAAATCGGCTTCTTCTTGAGGAGAAAGAGGAGGAGGTAAAGCTTTGCTATTGGTAACATAATAGATTAGCCTGCCATAGTTAAAACCAAGCCTGCGACTAAAATACAGCAAGAAATATCTTATTCTCCATTTTCCCGGTAATACGTTTTTCATTAGACCAGCCCTCTAGCTTCAGCGGAACGCCAGGCTTCCAGCGGCAGCAACACTTCATGTTCCGCCGGGAAGCCATCTTTTTCCCGCTTAATTCCGATTATTATGCCACCGTTTAGCTTATAAACTCTATCTTCCTGCCACAACGTCACCCTTTCAGGCCGAAATCCCAAAAGAAATCCTTCATCGTGAAGGGAGCGATATGGCACGAGACAATATTTTGAAGCAGATGCAGCATTGACACTTGTTAATGCTTTTTCCAACAGCGTCCAGTCCAAATGACTATTATTGCTGAACACATGGCAAATTTCCTGCGGAAGCAATTCTTTCACGACCGGATAGGCCGCAACAGCAACCGGTAAACCGGAAAAAGGCTCTTTCAGCATATTCCCGGTATCTAAAAAGGCGGCCAGCTTTTTATTCTTTCCGCAGAAACTTATCTCCAGTTCCAATGCGGTTGCCGGAAGATGAAAATTTAGTTTTTCCAGCAAAATAGGCTGCAACCAGCGGACCAATAAAAAAAGTAAAGCTCCTGAAAAAACCAGGTATTTGATTGAAGGTGCCGGAAGGTTGTAAACGCCCCGGTGGAAATCCAGGGGAAACTTCGCCCATAAACTGAAAGCAAAAACAAGGCCGCCCATAACAAAAGAACACAAATAAAAAGCGATAAACAATATAACAGCCTGTATCAGCTTCCGCGGCCGAAAAGAGAAAAAAATCATCAACAAAGGAAGGATTATTTTCCCGGAGACGGTAATAAAAAGCAGCCGGGCTGGAATAAATAACACGAGTAGATATACCGCACCGGCAACAGATCCCGCGAAGAGCCTAAACAGAGTTGTTTTTTGATGCGTAATCAAACCGGTTAGCCAGAGCAAAAAAAAATTTACAACTAGATTTAAGGTTAGGATCAAGTCAATATACATTCCCCCGCTTACGCTTACACATCCTTTTGATATTATCCGCTACCTTCATTATAACGGGAAGAGCATTAAAAATTTGTTGCAATTTGGCATCAAGGTAAAAAAGCTAATTGGCCATAAAGATCACGAAGCAAAATTGGCATATAAAAGAAGACCGGAAAAATCCGGTCTTCTTCTCCAAAGAATATATCGCTGACAGCCATTTCATTAAATTCCCTCTTGCTGCCTCATACTGCTTTTTAATTACCCGTCCTCCGGCGCCTTAAAAAAGCAGGGATATCAATATCGTTATCATTAAATCCCTGCTGCGGGGTATAACTGCTTTCTTTTTTATTTAGTTTCTCTTTTTTATCAAAACCGGTGGCTATTACCGTAACCCGGGATTCTTCCTTGAAATTTTCATCAATTACCGCGCCAAAAATTATATTGGCATCCGGGTCGGCAGCTTCGGCAACTGTTTCAGCCGCCTCATGGATTTCAAACAAACTGAGGTTGGTACCTCCTGTTACATTGATCAAAACCCCCCGGGCTCCGTCAATAGAAGTCTCCAACAGCGGACTGAAAATAGCTGCTTTCGCGGCCTCTATTGCGCTGTTTTCCCCGCTGGAAATACCTACTCCCATCAGTGCAGTCCCAGTATCCTGCATGATCGCCTTCACATCAGCAAAATCCAGGTTAATCAAACCAGGGATGGCAATTAGATCTGAAATTCCCTGGACACCTTGCCTTAACACATCATCAGCAATACGGAAAGCTTCAAGTAAAGGGGTGCGCTTATCTACTACCTGAAGAAGTTTATCGTTGGGAATAACAATTAAAGTATCCACTTTCTCCTTTAGTGTTTTAATGCCTTT
>CAZQXY010000112.1:0-6878 GCA_964597455.1 uncultured Desulfovibrionaceae bacterium | reverse complement strand
TAATTTTTAAAGAGCTGAGCGCACAGCAAAAGACAATTTTGGTCAGCACACACTTATTGGACAGCATTGAAAATCTCTGCAATCGTGTTCTGGTGATGAAACAAGGGAAAATCATCGTGGATATGGCTATGGAGGAAATGAAGAGGAAGCTTGGGAACAGCGAAAGTGAATCCCTGGAGGAACTGTTTCTAGAGGTAACCAAGGATGAATGAATTCAAACTCCTGGCTAAAAGGGACGGCTGGATAGTAGCGAATCATTTCTTGGAAATCAAACAAAACCCTAAGCGCCTGGGGGTCTATCTTCTTTATTTAATCTGGATAGGTTCCCTTGTCTTTAATGTGGTGCTTAGGTACCGGAACCCCGTGGGGATCCAAGCGCAGTTGGGTTCCCAAATAATCGGGGCAGGATTTGTAGGGCTGGTTGCCGCTTTTTTTCTATATTCCTTGTATCGCAGCACGCTGGAATCTTCCACCTTTTTTACTATGGGAGATGTGCATCTGTTATTTCCTACTCCCGTTTCCCCTAAAAAGGTATTGCTCTACAGCATGGTGAAGCAGAGTTTGTCACATATTTTTCTTTATAGTTTTTTAATTTTGGCCTTGATGCCCCTGATTCTGAACATTACACAGATAGATCTACAATACCTCCCTTTTATGTACCTTGGGTTTGTCAGCTTGTTTTTAGTTATTGCGCCTTTAAACTTTTTGGTTTTTGCTGTTGGCAGCAAATATAAGCTCCGTCGGCGCTTGCAGCAAGGAATTTTTGCTTTAATAGTAATTTTTATCCTCTATCTTGCTGGTTATATTATTGCCACCGGGGATCTGTTACAAGGGCTGCTTCAGGGTTTGAATGCACCCTGGTTCGATTACCTGCCCGTAATTGGTTGGAGTAAAGTTGTCTTTATGACGGCTGTTACCGGGTATAGTACATCCAGTATCGTCGGCCTTGTTTTACAGCTTTTATTTCTGACCTGCTGTATAGCCCTTTCATACTACACAGCTGACGACTACTATGAAGACACCCTCAAAGCCACTGCACAAAGAGCCCGGCGCAGAAAACAAAAGGCCGGAGTGGAAAAAACGCAGCGTTTTTCCTTTCCCTTTAGCAAAAAGAGTCTGACCGTCAAAAAGACGGGCTGCGGACCCTGGGCATTTTTCTGGCGCAGCAAGGTTGAATACAGCCGCAGCGACTTCCACCCTTACCTGGGCTTTTGGACGCTAATATATTTGCTGGCTGGTATAGCTGTGGGCGTCTTTGCGGCCAAAGGTGCAGAAGGGTTAACTGCTGTTTATACCACCAATGGAATCATTGCCTACATTATTTTCATTTTCTCGGCATCCAACGCCACACAACATGAATTGACAAAACCGTACATTTTTCTAATTCCCGGTTCCAATCCTCTGAAGATCATCAGCAGCAATTTGACAGACATACTGCGGATGGGTGCCAACATTTTGGCGCTAAATATCCCTTTGGGGATTTTGCTTAAAGTGCCGCTGCAAATAATAGTAATCATGATTATATTTGGTATGAGTTTCTATATTTTAAACTTGAACGCCAACTTTTTAATACGGATTATCTTTCCCAGTGCCCTAGACCAAAGGGCCTTGTTTCCTTTGTTCCTCATGCTGCAAATACTGCTGCTTTTATTGCCTGGAGCAATCGTTGGAGGAATTCTGGCTTTTGTGTTCCAAAACCCGGCCCTGGTTTTTGCCGGCATTGCGATTGCCAATAGCATAATCATTGGAGTGCTGTTGCTGTTGTCCAATAGAATTTTTGCCGGGCTGGAATGGATAAAGTAGGGGCAGCCTGTGGCGCCCGCTTAAAAACGCAGGAGTACCATTATCAAAAACCAGGAAAATTGTTATTCACCGAACGACTATATTTACAAGTTTTCCGGGTACCGTTATTGTTTTGACAATCTCCTTCTCTTCCAGGTAAGGCCGGACTTTTTCATTACTGCGGGCGCGCTCCAGGAGGTCATCCTCGGAAGAATCGGACGGAACCAGGATTCTCCCTCTAACCTTGCCATTTACCTGGATAACCACTTCCGTTTCCTCAACGGCCAAAGCGAGGGGATCAAAATCCGGCCATTTTTGCAGATGCACGCTCTCCTCATGCCCGCACCTGTGCCAGAGCTCCTCGCTTATATGGGGGGCAAAGGGTGCCAGCAGGATGGTTATCGTCTCCAGTACCCGGCAAAGCAGCGGGGAAAATTTTTCCCTGCGTTCAGCAGATACCTCGTTAAAGTAACTGTAGGCAGCATTAACCAGCTCCATGATCGCACTGATGGCGGTGTTAAAGTTAAACCTTTCCTCAATGTCGGCGGTAATTTTTTTTATGGCCGCATGCATCGCCCTCTGCAGCTCCTTCTCTTCCTGCTCCAGTGGAGGAAGCTTATCCGTTGCTTTATTTGCTTCGGCAACAAAAAGATCCAGGTTTTGTATAAGGAGGCGCCAGACACGTCGTAAAAAGCGATGGCAGCCTTCAACGCCCCGGTCACTCCAATCCAGATCTTTTTCCGGAGGGGACGCAAAGAGGATAAAAAGCCTCCCCGTATCGGCACCATAGCGATCGATAATCTCATCGGGGGTAACCACATTGCCCTTGGACTTGGACATTTTGGCACCGTCTTTGTAAACCATACCCTGTGCTAACAGACGCAGAAAAGGTTCCTGGAACTTTACCAGCCCCTGGTCATAAAGAAACTTGGTAAAAAAGCGAGAATAAAGCAGGTGAAGGACAGCATGCTCGATACCACCGATGTACTGGTCTACAGGCAGCCAGTAATCAACCTTTTCCTTACTGAAAGGAGCTTTATCCTGTTTCGGATCGGCATAGCGCATGAAGTACCATGAAGAGCAAAAAAAGGTATCCATCGTATCCGTCTCGCGGCGTGCTTCCCCCCCGCACCGGGGGCATTTTGTGTGCAAAAAATCAGCGCTATCGACAAGGGGCGATCTCCTGCCGGTTAAATTTAGGCCTACGGGGAGCATTACGGGAAGGTCCTCTTCAGAAACCGCTGTAGGGCCGCAATTATCACAATAGATAATTGGAATAGGGGTCCCCCAATAACGCTGGCGGGAAATAAGCCAGTCCCGCAGGCGATACCTTACCTGGTAGCTGCCCTTTCCCTGTTCAGCAAGCCAGTCGGTAATCGCCTTAATAGCGTCCTCGCTCGGGATACCGTTAAACTTACCGGAATTAACCAGTACTCCGCTGCCCTCATAAGCTTCCGTTAAAGGCGCAGCGGTCAGATCTTTGTCCGGAGAATTTACCACTACGCGAATATCCAGATTATATTCCTGTGCAAAAAGAAAATCCCTCTGGTCATGAGACGGAACACCCATAACAGCACCGGTTCCATAACTCATCAGAACATAATTCCCTACAAGTATGGGGATCACTTCCCCGTTAGCCGGATTAATAGCGTGCGCACCCGTAAAAAGTCCTACTTTTTCCGTTTCCGCAGAAACCCTGGTAATTTCACTTTCACGACGCATTTGCCGGACAAACTCTCTGACTTCTTTTTCCTGGGGGGTCCCCGCGATTAGCTTATCGAGCAGGGGGTGCTCCGGCGCCAGAACCATATAAGTAACACCAAAAAGGGTATCGGGCCTCGTTGTAAAGACCCTCAGCTCGTCTCCTGTTTCCTTTACCGTAAAGACGATATCAGTGCCTGTGCTGCGGCCGATCCAGTTCTCCTGCATAATTTTTACCCTCTCCGGCCAGCCTTCCAGCAGCTTCAGGTCATCCAGGAGGCGATCAGCGTAATCCGTTATCTTTAAAAACCACTGCTCCAACTCATCCAAGGAAACTTCGCTCCCGCAGCGCCAGCATCCCCCATCAACAACCTGCTCGTTGGCAAGAACGGTATTACATGAAGGGCACCAGTTAACAGTAGCCTTTTTTTTATATACCAGGCCGTTTTTATAAAAGAGGAGGAAAAGCCACTGGTTCCAGCGGTAGTATTCAGGAGAACAGGTAGTAACCTCACGGTCCCAGTCATAACTTAGTCCCAGAGCATTTTGCTGCTCTTTCATGGCGGCGATATTGGCAGCAGTCCACTCCGACGGGTCGGCACCATGCTGGATGGCGGCGTTTTCCGCAGGTAAGCCAAAAGCATCCCAACCCATGGGGTGCAGGACATTAAACCCCCGCATTTTTAAGAAGCGGGCCAAAACATCTCCGATAGAATAAACACGCATATGGCCCATATGGAGTTTCCCGGAGGGGTAAGGAAACATTTCCAGGACATAATACTTTTCCCTGCTTTTGTCTATTTCCGTTTTGAAAAAATCATTTTGCGCCCAAAAAGCCTGCCACCTGGGTTCCAGCTCTATTGCATTGTATTCTTCCACAGTGAGTACCCCCTAAAAGTGAATTATCAACATTTCTTATGTGATTTTGAGTATAATTAACCTTAACTCCTATTTTACCCCAATAAATACATTTAGCCAATACCACGATTAATTATCTAATTATCTCCAGTTCTGCTCATAAACCGAACGGATAGAGATCGGCAAATCAAATACCTGCCACAGGGCTTCAATATGTTGAATCGGCTGGATTGTTTCCAGATCCTTATCCCTTATAGAATCTGATAAAATGCCAATTGTCTCATTTATTTCGAACTTAATATCGGCCATAATGTCAGTTCCCACATTAATAAAAATAACACCAAGTATGTAATGTAGGTTATTCCTCGAAGTATTTATCCATGATAAAGCCATTGAGTTCATCTTTGGTTACTCGCCAACCGGGTAAAAATTTGTCCATATATTGTATAAAAGCTGTTGTGTGATTCCTTTCCAGCAGATGAACGAGTTCATGCACAACTATATATTCAAGGCAAGCAGCGGGTTTCTTGGCAAGCTGCAAATTGACCCAAATCCGTTTATCTTTAACGTTGCAGGTTCCCCATTTGGTGCGCATATTTTTCACACCGAAATCATTCACCTTCACCCCGATAATTTCCTCCCACTTTTCAATCAATGCCGGCAGCTTAGCTTTAAGTTCGGCTCTATACCATTCGTTCATGATTTTTTCACGCTGCTCTTGGGTGCTGGCTTCTCGTACAGTCAAAACGAGCTTGCCGGCCTTTATTTCAACTTTGTTAGCTTTCTTTGTATATTTAAGTTCAAGCTTGTATCTACGCCCCCAAAGATAATGGCTTTCACCGGAAACATACTCCCGCTCCGATTGCCTCGGCTGATTCTTAAACTTTTGAATCTGCTTTTGAACCCAGCCTATCTTCTTAATGGCAAATAGTTTGATGGTTTCATCGTTAGTGCCAATAGGCGCAGAGATACGGACTCTTCCTAAAGGAGGCAGCACCGAAAGGTACATGTTTTTTATTTTCTTCCTGGTAACCTCGACCTCAACACCTGAAATTTCCATTTTAATCACCAGTACTCCCTTTGCTCTCTGACAATGCTGAAAGTTTTGTCCACCTGATCTTCATCATAAACAACGGAATGGATCCCTCTTAGCACAGCCTTCTCTTTTGCTTTATCCCCCAGCCATTTGTCTGGTTTTACTGTCATAATCTTTTCATGCAGAGTCAATAATAGCTCCTCGTCCTTTGACACGTTATCATATAGAGCCCTCAGGGCTGCCGATCTCTTGATTCTCTCCGGGTAACCGAAGTACTCCTCAGGTTTTTCAATTTTTCTCGTAAGCTCCACGATCTGCTGCAGATACTCTTTATATTCTGCTTTTTGATTCCTTCGCTCTTCAATAATTTTCATTAATAGCTCCGACATTTTTTCATAGTAGAGGGGGTTTGTGCTGCTTTTTTCGATAATCTTCCTACGAACATTGTTTTCGATAACCTCGGCTGCCGCTTCCTTATTCTTTTTAATTCCCTCCGGCAAATCCTCCACAAAATCTACGCCGCGCTCAACAATTAGTTCGATTAGCGTCAGATCATCAAAGGCCGATATTTTTTCGCTCTCTCCTGCGCTGATGTAGTTGTCGATGAGATGGCGCATATCCGCCTCGTATTTTTTTAGATCAATATAGTCGCAGCTGGCAAGCTTTATCTCATTTCTAACAGCTTTATAATAGCGAACTTCAGCCCTAATCTCTTCCATCTGTTTTGGAATATAATCAAGTTCATCCATGTTGTCGGCAACATCGGCAAAGGCACGCAGTAGAGAGGCTGTAAGGCTGTAAAGGGACAGCCGCTTGGGTTCGTTTTCTTTAAGCTCATCCAGATCACCGTCATTTTCAAAACAGAAGTACTTGATGAATTCCAGGGTGGTGCGCGGTTGTTTCACCGGCTCGCATAAGGCTCTTATACTTTCAAGCAGCTCTTCCAGACGTTTCTTTGCTTCAGTTACACGATTTTTTAATAAATCGATCACATCCTCTGCTTCAAATCCGTCAAAAGCTTCAGAGGTATAATCGGCGACCGCTTTCTCCAGGCTCTTGAACAGGTCCATATAGTCGATGATATAACCGTATTCCTTGTCATCTCCGTCAAGGCGGTTGACCCTGCAGATGGCCTGGAAAAGTCCGTGGTCACGCATGGATTTGTCTATATAGAGGTATGTGGCGCTGGGTGCATCGAACCCGGTTAACAGCTTATCCACAACAATTAATAGTTTCATCTGGCCTGGTTCTTTGACAAAAGCGCGCTTGGCCTCTTTTTCAAAGGCCTCAACGGCCTTACCGTTTAGCATCTTTTGATAAACGGCGTATTTGAAACGATTTTCTGTATCTCTTGATTCCCCGGTCGCCTCGCCTTTAATCTGGGAAATATCACCGGAGTACGAGGTTACAATAGCACACTTGATAAAGCCGTTATCGGTGAAGAGCTTATAGTATTTACAGGCCTCATAGATGCTGGCGGCAACTAACATGGCGTTTCCGC
>CAZQXY010000111.1:0-6880 GCA_964597455.1 uncultured Desulfovibrionaceae bacterium | reverse complement strand
CCCGATGAGGTGGTCGCCGGCGTTTTTTTTGATCAGAACCTCTTTGATTTGGCCGCGCAATTTGCCCGGACCCGGGGCTCGTACCCGCAGGTAATTTGAAGTTAAACCTTCCAGCAGCCCTCCTGCAGCAGTTTTGCCCCCCCCATCCTCAACCGAAAGCACCTTTTCAAAAAGAACGTCCAGCCTGCGGCCGATAAATTTTTCTTGAAAATCCATCGCCAGTTCTTTGCCCAGGTTAATCATCTCACGGCTGCGGGCCTCCTTGATCTCCGGCCTTACCTGGTCAGCCATGGCCGACGCCTTTGTTCCGGAGCGGGGAGAATATTTAAAAACGTGCAGGCGGCTGAAGGAACACTCCCTGACAAAATCAATCCCCCGGCGGAACTGTTCCTCGCTTTCTCCGGGAAACCCTACCATGATATCCGTGCTTACCGCCAGATCCGGAAGTGCATCCCTTAACCTCTTCAGTAGTTCCCTGTAAAAGGAGGTGTCGTAAGGACGCCCCATTTCCTTTAATATGCCGTCATCGCCGCTTTGCAGTGGAATATGCAGGTGCCGGCAGATTTTTTTATTCTCTTTTATCACTTCGAGGAGTTTATCACCCAAATCCCAGGGCTCGATCGAGCTGAGCCGCAATCTTTCAATCCCCCCAACTGCGGCAGCCCTCTCTATAAAAGACCCGAGATCGCCCGGGGGCTCTAGGTCTATGCCGTATAAGCCCAGGTGAATCCCGGTAAGAACCACCTCTTTATAACCGGAACGGCCGATCTCCTGCAGGTATTCCAGGGCTTTCTGCAGAGGAAGGCTTCTAAGCGGCCCGCGCGCCCGGGGAATTATACAGTAGGTGCAAAACTGTCTGCAGCCGTCCTGGATCTTTAAAAAAGCCCTGGCCCTTTCCCCTTCGCCCACCCAGGGGAGATCTTCAAAGGTCGCCTCCTTTCCGTAAGCGTCAATCCCGGTAAAAACATCCTCTCCGGACAGTTTTCTTTTTACCAGATCCGGCAGGGCAAGCCGGTCGGCGGTCCCGGTGACCAGATCGACTTGCCCCAGAGAAGATATGTCTTCCGGGCTTACCTGTGCATAACAACCGGTGACGGCCACCAGCGCTGCCGGATTGCGCCTTTTTGCCCTGCGGATGATCTGCCGCGATTTACGCTCCGCCAGGTGGGTAACCGTGCAGGTGTTAATTACATACACATCGGCAAGTTCTTCAAAATCTACGACCTCGAATCCCGCCCGGCGGAATTCCCCCTTCAGCGCCTCCGATTCATAATAATTCACCTTACAACCCAGCGTGTGAAAGGCCACCTTTAACGCCATTCTTGCCATCCCCCTTACGATACCGATCACCGTCATAAAACTATAAACCAGAAAAACATATACACAAGCCCCGTTTCAAAGCATGCCGAGAATGCCTATGTTCTCCGTTATTGCTGCATGGCTGCAGATCGCGGCCTGCGCAACAGTATGGAAGCCATTTTAGAGAGCCACTTTAGTTGGTAAACCGGCAGCGGCCTTTTACTAACCCCCCAGGTCTCCCCAGAGGTACATAACAATGGAAAGAACAGCCAGAGGAGCTGTCTCCGCCCTCAGGATACGCGTCCCCAGGGTTACAGGGCGCACTCCCCTGCATTGCTTTAATTTCTCCATCTCCGCAGGGGAAATTCCCCCTTCCGGCCCTGTAAAAATTGCCAGCGAGCGCGGCGGCTCCCGGAAATCCCGCGCAAGCTGCGCAAGGCCCCTTTCTTTTTCTTCCTCCCAGGGGACAATAATTATTTCCTCCCGTTCCCGCCCGGGACCCAATTCATGCAGCATCCCATCAAAGCTCAGAGGGCCATCCACCCGGGGAACAAAACAGCGCCTGCACTGCGACGCCGCAGATAAAGCGATCTTCTGCCAGCGCGCAGCCTTATCGCGCTCCTTCTTCTCCGAAGAATATTTTACCACCGACCTCTCCGTTAATACCGGAGCGATCCTCTTTACACCCAGCTCTACCGCATGCCGGATCACTTCGTCCAGCTTTTCCCCCTTGGTAATCCCCGGGTAAAGCGTCACTTCAAGCAGGGGCTCCGCCTCTGTCTCCACCTCACATAATAGCGAAGCAGCGGCATCCTTCGCACGGATATAATCCAAACGCGCATAGAATGCCCGCCCTTCCCCGTCGGAAAGAACGATAATATCTCCCGCTTTCAGGCGTGAAGCCTTGAGGTGCCGCAAAATATCCCCGAGCACAACAACCCTGTCCTGAAAAGACTCCGGAGGAAGAAAAAACCAGAAAGACATTGCATATCACCCTAAAACGTCAAAATATATTAAATATAAAGCCTTGAAATACGAACACCAGTACGGTATAATTTCATAGAATACTATAAAAGGAGTTTTCGTCTATGAGAGCTAATCTGGAAGAAATGAAAAGAGAGATAGCGGCACTTATCCCCGCCTCCCATCCACAGGGAGGAGAGGCCACCCTGCTGATCACCGTTAAGGGTGAAAAGATCCTGGACAAGCGTTCCATAAATTGGATCATCAGGCGCCTGGCAGAGTATAATAACATCGACCTCCGCGCAATCAAAAAAAACTACGGGCCACTTCTGGGTAAAAAAAGGTTTATCCCTCTTCCTTTATCCCAAAAGCTTGTATATCTCCCCTTGACACTGAAAACCGATACCATCCCCGTAGACAAAAGAATGGCCTATGTCTCGCTCGAGCAGATTGGGGGAGTTGAAAGAAAAGAAAACACAAAGGAAAGCACTCTAACAATTTCGCTGCGCTGCGGCATCGAGCTAACATGCTGCAACGCTTTAACTACAATCAGAACCAGGATCCGGGACAGCAAGTTAATACAAAAAATTATCCTGAGCGAACAGGATGAAAAAGGGAAATATATTTTCAACCTGGAAGGCAGACCCGCTTTCTTTGCGGAAAACAGCCCGGATCAGGAAGAAATAGCCCGTTTAACAGCAGCGCTGCTTTACTTCAGCAACAACCACAGCCGTTATAAATAATCAAGCGCAGACCGCTAAGCAGAAAAAGGGAATGCAGGACTGCGCCTATCTAAAAACAGTGTTCGAAACCGCTACTTTCCGCCTCCAAGGGTTTCCTTTACGCGGCTGATAAAACCCTTTTCTTCCTGCGGTTCAACAAGTTTCAGCCCACTGGCCTCGGCAAATTCGCGGAGAATTGTTTTCTGGCGGGAGTTCAGCCTGCGCGGAACATCCACTTTTATCTTTACCAGCTGGTCTCCTTTGCCAAAACCCCGCAGGGAAGGCACTCCTTTACCTTTTAGGCGGAATACAGCACCGGGCTGAGTTCCTTCGGGAATGCGCAGTTTCGCCTTGCCATCCAGGGTGGGAACCTCGATTTCGGCCCCCAGGGCGGCATAAACAAAATCAAGGTCGATTTCGCAAGTAAGGTTACTATCCTGCCGTTTAAATATTCTATGAGGACGCACGTGAATAATAACATACAGATCGCCGGGAGGCCCTCCCCTAGTCCCGGCTTCGCCTTCACCGGATACACGTAACTTGGAACCGCTGTCCACACCCGCCGGGATCTTGACCTCAATTTTCCTTTCCACAAAAACCTTGCCTTCACCGCCGCACTTGGAACATTTTTCTAAGATTATGCGCCCGGTACCTCCACATTTCACGCAGGGATGCACGCTGGCAAAACGGCCGAAGGCGGTGTTTTTGATCACCTGCTGCTGCCCGGTACCACCGCAGGCGCTGCAGGTGATCGGTTCTGTGCCTTCTTTGGCACCCGTGCCTTTACACTGCGGACAGTTTTCTGTACGGGGTATTTTAAGAGAAGCATCCTTCCCCCTGACAGCTTCTTCCAGGGACATCTCCAGGTCATAGCGCAAGTCCGCTCCGCGGCGGGGAGCATTGGAGTGCGATCTTTTCCTCCCGGAAAAGCCACCGCCGAAAAAAGAATCGAAAATGTCCTCAACCCCAAAATCGCCGAAGCCACCGCCGCCGCCAAATCCCCCAAAGCCTCCAAAGCCTTGAAATGCTTCATCCTGGTGGCCAAAACGATCATAATTTTCCCTTTTGGCAGAGTCGCTGAGAACATCATAAGCTTCCTTAACTTCCTTAAACTTGGCCTCGCTCTTTTTATCCCCGGGGTTAACATCCGGATGATATTTACGGGCGAGGTTCCGGTAAGCTTTCTTGATCTCATCCTGGCCTGCATCCCTGCCTACGTTAAGAACCTCATAGTAATCTCTTTTATCAGCCATAATTATTCATTCGCCCCTTTAAAACAAACGGCCTTATTATTTTTCTTTATCTTCATCGACCACTTCATAATCGGCATCCACTACATTCTCGTCTTGACCGCTTTGCTGGCCTTCCTGCCCGCCGAAATCCTCGCCTCCCGGCTGCTGTTGCTGCTCCTGCCGCACCTGCTCATAAAGCTTGGAGGAAATTTCATGCAGAAGACCGCTCAATTTTTCAGAGGCTTCCTTTATTTTACCGATATCTTCACCAGCCATCGAATCTTTTAACTCTTTTATGGCTGCGTCAATTTTCTCCTTAATACCACTCTCAACCTTATCACCCAGATCGCGGAGTGTTTTCTCCGTGGAATAGATAAGCGAATCGGCCTGGTTGCGCGCATCGATCAATTCTTTGCGCTTCTCGTCCTCCGCAGCATGTTTTTTGGCATCATCGACCATTTTTTCTATCTCTTCATCGCTCAATCCGGAAGTAGCGGTAATTGTAACCTTCTGTTCTTTCCCCGTGCCGAGGTCTTTTGCCAGCACGTTGACAATACCGTTGGCATCAATATCAAAAGAAACCTCTATCTGGGGCACCCCCCTGGGAGCGGGCGGTATGCCATCCAAAATAAAACGGCCCAGGGTTTTATTTCCCGTCGCCATGGGACGCTCACCCTGCAGGACGTGAATTTCAACGCTGGTCTGATTATCGGCCGCGGTAGAAAAGATTTGTTTTTTGGAGGTGGGGATAGTCGTATTTTTTTCAATAATTTTAGTAAATACCCCGCCGAGAGTTTCGATCCCCAGTGAAAGGGGAGTTACATCCAGCAGCAGAACATCCTTGACTTCACCTGCCAGGACTCCTGCCTGTATGGCCGCACCCATCGCCACCACTTCGTCGGGATTAACACCCTTGTGCGGTTCTTTCCCAAGGATATCTTTTAACATTTTCTGGACCAGCGGGACCCTCGTGGACCCTCCCACAAGGATTACCTTATCAATATCCGCGGCAGTCAGATTGGCATCGGCCAGCGATTGGCGCACAGGCCCGGCCGTCCTCTCCGCCAGATCGCCGATTAGATCTTCAAACTTGGCCCTGCTGAGGGTTATATCTAGGTGCTTGGGACCGTCGGCGGTAGCCGTAATAAAGGGAAGATTGATATTGGTACTTGTAACGCTGGACAGTTCGATCTTTGCCTTTTCAGCAGCATCCTTCAACCGCTGGACAGCCATTTTGTCCTTACTCAGATCTACCCCGGTTTCTTTTTTAAATTCGGAGATCAGGTATTCCGCAACACGCTCATCAAAGTCATCGCCGCCCAGGCGGTTGTTGCCGCTGGTGGCCTTAACTTCAAAAACCCCGTCCCCCAGCTCCAGAATGGAAACATCAAAGGTTCCCCCGCCCAGATCATAGACCAGAATAGTCTGCGCATCACCATTGTCAAGACCATAAGCCAGGGCTGCAGCGGTCGGTTCGTTAATTATCCGCAGCACTTCAAGCCCGGCAATTCTGCCGGCATCCTTGGTAGCCTGCCTTTGGCTGTCGGTAAAATACGCCGGAACGGTGAGCACGGCCTTATCCACTTTTTCCCCCAGATAACTCTCCGCATCGGCCTTGAGCTTTTGTAAAATCATCGCCGAAATCTCCGGCGGGGAATAATCCTTGCTGTCAATTTTAACCTTAAAGCCCGTTCCCATTTCCCTTTTTATCGAAAGAATAGTACGATCAGGGTTAGTAATAGCCTGTCTTTTGGCAACCTGGCCCACTATTCTTTCCCCTTCTTTGGTAAAAGCAACAACCGAAGGGGTTAATCTACTGCCCTCCGCATTTGGAATTATCTCCGGCTCCCCGCCTTCCAAAACAGCAACAGTAGAGTTGGTTGTACCGAGGTCTATACCCACCACTTTTGACATAATTTCAGCCTCCTTAAATTGGATCAATATATTTTTTTAAAAAAGTATGTTAATATTTTTAACCTAAATAAGGTATTTTTCGGTATAAGGTATTTTTCAGCAATAAACTATTTATATTCTCATCTATGAGTTTTTAACGCCTCAGGGTTATTCGACAGAGACTTTTACCATACTCGCCCTTAATACCCTGTCGTTCATCAGATAACCTTTTTGGAACTCTTCTAAAACAGTATTGGCGGGATAATCATTACTTGCTTCCGTCGTTACCGCTTCTTGACAGTTCGGATCAAAAGGCTTCCCCTCGCAATCTATGGGGATAACCCCTTCTCTCCCCAAAATATCCAGCAAATTTTTTAAGATCAACTCCAGGCCCTCAATAATGCCCTTTGGGCTTGTATCCGGAGCGGAACAGGCCCTCTCCATATTATCAATTACCGGGAGCAGCTTTTGAACAAGATTATAATTTGCATATTGAGTTAGTTCTTCTTTTTCCGCACGTACACGCTTCCTGTAATTATCAAAATCAGCCTGCAAACGCAGCAGCCTGTTTGCCAGCTCATTTATCTCCTCTTCCCGGGCAGCAATTATTTGCCTGAGTTCTTCCGGCACCGCTTCAGCGGATTCATCCTCATCGTCAGCGGCGCCGCCCTTCTCGCACTTTTCGGGCTCGTCAGGTTCGCTGATAAGGGACGCTTCTTCACACTCCTGCAGGGCGGCAGGTTCCTCAGAACCCCGGGCAGCAAAAGCTTC
>CAZQXY010000110.1:4638-6971 GCA_964597455.1 uncultured Desulfovibrionaceae bacterium | reverse complement strand
TTTCATACAGTATTTCATCAAAGGAAACCTTAAGCACAGCTTGGTTATCGCTTGTGAGACAGGTTAAAAGAAGATCGTAGGAAAAAGCAACATACTGTTTATCCAAATTCTCAATTTCAATTCTAAGTTCGAACTGCTCCCCTGCATGGACGTAGCGGGGCATTACCTGATTGATGCGCACTCTGCCGTCCCAGTAGATGGTCTTCTTCTGTTCATAAAGATCCGAGGAAGCCATAACATCGTTTTCAGGTTCATCATTGGTGAGGTACAGTCGATAGCTCTCCTGGATTCTATTAAAACTCTCCCCCGAGGCACCTGCGTTGTCCGCAACATTATGGACGCGACCTTTTTCGGCCTCGTTATACTCAACGCACAGATACATATAGCTGTCATTCCCGCCGCGCACACAGGAATCAAAACCATCGATGAGGGAAAGCTTTTTAATCTCCGGTGCATCAATAACGATTTCTCTGCCTAGAGAATCCAGAGCAAATCCCCTTTCGACAGAGATGGTGCGTTCGTCTATGCGTACCACGTACATACCCGCAACAACACCTGTGCCTAGAATAAAGCGATTGACCATCCTTCGCTTGTCATTAATGTATTTCTGTTCAAGATTAAAATCTTCAACTGACAAGAGTTTGCCAAAGTAGTATTTATTGCGCTCAAAGGGGGAGATTTTTGTATTTTTCATTTACTGACCTCGCCTTTCACTATTAATAAATGACAGCCAAAGTAAACAAAGGGGAGCCATCAAGGCTCATATCCCTGTATTGACCGAGTACGCTGTTTATGCCCAAAAAAGAATATTGGCTGAGGAAGATATATGGCTTGAGGACCACCAGCTTAAGCTCCATTTGAACAGGCTTCATTTCCTCAATAATTTTTATCAGTATGTTAATTTCCTGTACGGTCTTCACACATTCCTCCTTCACCAGCACCGTGAAGCACAGAGGGTTGTCACCGTACATGGGCAGCAGAGTTGTTTCATACTCCTCCCGGCCTTTAAATTTCTCCAGTTGAAAGGACTCTACTATATAGGGCTTCGCACCTGTATAAATCTCAACTATATCTTCAAAGCTCTTTTTTGTCCCGCGTTCCAGATACAACTCTACTGACCGTGAGAGCAGCCTCCTCAATTTATCTTCAGGCCATAAATAGCTATCGCTGATATCAAGCCATTCCGAGAGCCACTGTAAAAACTCCCGGCCACTGCAGTCTGCATCAAAGAAATCGGCAACATTTCGATTTTTTAAGTTTAAATCCTCATACAGGGTTTGGAAAATGCCTAGATAGCGATCTAAAAAGCCGCCTTCGAGATCCGCCCTTTGATATATAGCGGGAAGGTATTCCAGCCACGAACGGCTGGGTAGATAGATTGTTATATTGGAGATAGATGTTTCCTCGTTACCCTGTGAGTACATTTCGAGAACTATCCACAGGTAACGTCCAGCTACCTCATGAAGGAGTACATCCTGCAGGCCCACTATTTGTTTCTGAATGTATGGTTCCAAAAGGTCAATCTTTTCGTCGAAGGAATACTCAGATGAGCGCACCAGCTCGTCGATCCGGTAAAACCTGCCATCCCGTTCGAACTGGAGTGCATTGGCTGCATATACCGTTAATTTATACACACCGGCTGCGTTTCCGTTTACATCGAAACAAAGCCTGTGCCAGCTCATATCAGTCTGATAGCTGTCAAGCACTCTGGATAAAAACCGGCCTCTTTCGTCTGTATAAACATCGTCAACAGTTATCCCGCGCTCATCGTATCTCAGGTTTTCCAAATGACCCCGTTCATAGTCTAAACGCTTATTAAAAATAAAATAGCTTAGCCTGCTTTTCACGGCACCACCTCGCTCATGGCTCTACACTGAACATAAACTGAGTATCGCTGAGTAAAACAATTCCGTTGGTCGGCAACACGATATTTCCTTCCTTAGTGCGTGAGATACCGTTACCCTTTGCATCCATGGAAAGGGCACTAACAGCAAAAACACATTCCAGCCGATCAATTACACCATAGAGTTCGCTGTAAATAATTTCTGCTCCAAACTGATCCTTATAGAGGAAGAAAAAGTTTTTCACCGCCTCCTCCACCATAGCCTGAGCATTTAGATAGTGCGGTTTTACGGTTACATCGCCATATACAGTAACTCCAACGTATTCGGGTGCGATAAGCTTGATTTTGGTGCCAAGCAACCTGAACTTTTCCAGGTGATTTTTGATATTGCGGATATATGCGTCTCCTATAGTCTCGGCCTGTTCCGGGTAGAAGGGCTTGACGACGATATTAACGTTCATATCTGAGGCGGCATTGCCCTGTCGCCTGA
>CAZQXY010000110.1:356-4597 GCA_964597455.1 uncultured Desulfovibrionaceae bacterium | reverse complement strand
GTTGGCGGGAACGACCTTGCAGCTCTCGATCATCAGCCCCGGTGTCTTAAGTACATAATCCTCATAATCATTGTAGGTCACTGCCGAACGCGGTTTTTTCAGCATTCTCCGGGCTCTTTTAAAGCAATCGTCCAGGGTTTCCTCGCCCTCGCCCCCGGCAGCGTTAGCTTTGTTAATGACCTTTACATCGGGAATACCCTCCGGACCAATGCGGTTGATGGTGTTTTGCTTTACATTTCCACCGGTACCTAAAGTACTTATATAACCGATTATGATAATGGTGCCCTCGGGAGCCATTCCTTTTTTGCAGTCACCAAATTTCACTATTCCTGCAGCTGAGTCAAAAACGTAATGTCTATCCTCGGGGATAGAGGTGGAAAAATCATTTACCCTAACCCATGGAAGATAGCGGTCTGCTGCCTCTGTATCTTCGGTCATGATTTCAAAGGATTCATATTCAATACTTTTATCATTCAAATCAAGCTCCTGAAAGGGCAGCCCTGTACCATAACCGGCAATGTTATTGTTTGCAAAGGCGATCGTGGTATTTACCAGGCGGAGGCCCTCAGCCCCCTCATGGATCTTATTTATATCGGCTTCAAAAACAGCGCAGTTGTTTTCATAATCTATACTCTTGGTAACCGTGGGAATCAGATAATATCCTTGACCATCTCTGGCATAAAGCTGACTTACACCGGTAATGGATAGCTCCGTTGCGGCGCAATATTTACCGTCATCGGCCGGCGGGAAATCAATAACTTCCGAACGGGTGTCCTTCTGGCGAACGGCAACCGCGTTAAAGCGAATAGCCTGTACCACAGGCGGAACGTCATATTCGCATCCGGTCAGACGTAAACGGAGATAATAGCCCTCAACCCCTTCTACCACACAAGGCTCCATGTCACAGTCTATGGAGATCTTGATACTTCCTGAGCATAAAAGGGCATGGGTTTCGTCGGCTACAAGTGTCACCGCCTTCCAGCCATTCCCGGTGTTGACCTCCACAACAAACTCTGCCAGGGGATAAAAGGCTTCCAGATCCGCAATGGGATTACGCTTAACCTTATAGTCGTCGAAAATATCAACCAGCGCGCGCAGAACAGTGTTTGTTGGCAGAGCATCATCGAAGCCGAGGTAAAAGCAACTTTCCGCCTGGGGCTCTTTGCCGAAGGGCAAAATTCTCAGTTTGTTGCCCAAATTCAGCTGCCAGCGATTAATAATGCGGGCTTGCTCTTTGTCGTAGCTGATGCACCTGGAAATGTCGTTTTTTAATATGTATACACGTTCCTCCGCTTCGAAGCAGATCTCGCCCGCATAGAATTTTGTCCCTTTAAGCACGTCTAAATCCTGTTGGGCGATAATCTCCACTTCTGCCCTTGCGGGGGCCTTGGTCCGAGGCTGAAGGCCAAGAAGCTTCAGATATTTTTTGCGGTTCTCATCGCCGATTTGATCGATGTAGTATTGCTGGCTCTCTTTTATCCACGAAAACAGCTCCAGCAGAGTGATGCCCGGATCGTGATAATTAAAATCCGTCCACTCCGGGTACAGGCTGGCAATCATATTCCTTGCGCTATCTAACATGTCCTTATATCTGTCGGTATCCAGTGAAATATTCGGTAACATTAACAAGTCAAACTCCATTCTCAGAAGATTGATCGAACCCGGTGCTTAATGTCTTCATTGGAAAAAATTGCTATAACATTATACATAATTCGCTATTTTTTTTAATAATCCTTTCCTATTCTACAAAAGATTTTTTGTAACTGCTCAGTCTAAGAGATGATCTGTTACACCGCGAAGCAGGGGGACGGCAGACTGTGTGAAAACTGTCACCCTGAGCAAAGCGAATGGGTCTTGAAATGGCTTGAAATCAAGATCCTTCGCTAACCGCTCAGGATGACAATTCAGGGGTTTTTCAGTGGTTTCAAACCGTCCCCGCTGTAGCACGCTGTAGCAGCTACACCAGTGAAATTAGTATTTCATGCTCACCGCTGAGTGGCAGCACGTAACGATTGACCTTGATGATTTCCATGTCGGTTTCTTTCCAGCCCGTTGCATCACCGGTGAAGGCGGTAATAAATATGTTTTTTACAAACTCGATACCGTCAATGTCGATGATGGCATTACGAATCTGTATCTCATTAGGCAATCTTCCGATTTTCCAACCGCTTCCGTCAAAATTACCTTTTACCACATCCATAAATTGATCCAGACGCTCCTGCACACTCTTTTTGACGGAAAAAACCTTGTTCATATCGCTGACCCTGATTTCTGCGCGAACCCGCAGCTCGACAAATTTTGGTTCGATGATGAATAACTTATTAAGAGCGATAAGGTTTCCGTGAACTTTATTCTCAAGATACCTATAAATCTCTTCCCTTACGGGAGCAAACCTGGTCCTGTTGGTTCGGTAATCTTTTCTAAGCACAACCAGAGTCACAGCACCCTGCCTCTTATTGCCGTTCCCGTCATAGCCGGCAAAGCATTTTGCCTGTTCAATGCTTCTAGTGGCGTATTTTACAAGCTTCTCAAAATCCCGGGCCGTGACTGCCTTGCCTTGAGTACGCAGCATAGCGGAGTTACGCTCAATCGCCTCACTCAGGGGCTCTACATCATAGCCACCCGACAACTCGGCGGGGTTTGAAACCCGATTTATAAAGCCGATGGCGCGGTCAAGCTTTTGCACCGCTCCTGCCGGGAGATTGGTACGTTCACCACCGCCGGTTTTGTATTCTACCATGATATTAGGCTCTTTGCTGGTCGCGGGTATCCGTCCGTATTTGCCGTTGCCGAACAGAATATAACCCTCCGTACGGTTGGCAACATAATGCCGGTCAGTGGGTGAAGAATTTAGAAAATCGCCCATCCGCTCCCATTTGACCCATGTCTCCTTGAGAAGGCCGGTTTCGTCATGAACGCAGCGAACCTCCTGGTTAGCCTTAAGCTGTTGCAGTTGCTCTTCACTCAACTCTTCAAACTCGTTGATGTACACAGATATTCCTGTAATATGGTTGTTAAGCAGTTTAAAAATCATGTTCTCCTGATATATCTCCATGGTAAAACTCTCGGTTGCCCTTCGGTCCACGTTGATAATTCCCGTTACGTTCATATGGAGGTTTAAAATAGACGGAAATGCAGCATTTTCGCCGGAATAAAAATCGTTTTCGTCCACAATCCTTATCCAGTACTTTTCCTCACCAAACAGCCTTTTTTTGGCGAAGGACCGGTTATCCATGATGGTTATGAGGCCTGAGCGTAAAAAGCCCTCGGTTTCGTCAACCATGTTGAGAAGGCGCCAGCTGCTGCCGTCATAGTAGTCCCACCGCAGATTGGAACTCTCACGTTCCGCATTGTCTCGCATGGTTATCAGAAGTTTGATGGGCGCGCCGTGGGGGGCCACGTTGAACCCCAGATAGGCGGCCGCTTTGTTAAGCCCCGTCTGGGAGAAGGGTTTAAAACCACCAAAATTCAGCATATCCTGCGAAGACATGTCAATTGTCTCCACATTGTTTAAGCTAGTGATGCGGTCCGGCATCAACCATGTGTCACCATAATCGTAGCTTAAACTGGTATTGGTCAGCACCGGAGATATGTAATTGCCCGTAATTTTATAGAGATTGTTTATTTTCAGCACCCTGGCCCTGATATAATAGGACTCGGAGGCGTTGACGAGTATAGGTGCAATATCCTCCGGGCAAATAAAGCTGATGGTCTTGTATTGACCGATAACGCCATTTTCTGTGCTGAAAAGATCAGCGTAACTGTTGTCGTTGAAAAGACGCGACCAGCCTCTGCCGTTGTAATACTCCCAGATGACCTTCTCGATGGTCAGATCGTATTCACGGGTTGGCCGGAGATCGGAGCGGTCGGTGATCCACTTCCACTCGATGGGATCAGTCACGTTGTAATCAAGAGGAATGCTCACGTAGTCCACGTTAAAGGACATGATAATCTCGGCACCCTTCTTACAGAAAATCTCTTCTGAGCCAAAATACACCTCATTATAGAGATTAAATCTCTCACCAAAGGGGAAAAACTGCGCCTGATTGCACTCGGCACCATCACTGCTGATAGTGTCACAGGCAATACCTGCCCCTTTCGCCTTTATTACAAAGCGCTCAATTTCCATATCCTTGAACGGGGTAATGTTATGAACGGTACACTTGATGACAAAGCTTTCTTTGTCTCCAATTTCCATGCGTGCAAATGGAGGCTGCTTTTTATTTTTATAGAGGAGGATT
>CAZQXY010000110.1:0-346 GCA_964597455.1 uncultured Desulfovibrionaceae bacterium | reverse complement strand
CTCCCCGGAAAAGTATTCGATGCCGGCGTTATCGTCCAAAACCAACTGCTTAAGAATATCCTCGGGCACCAGGCGGGTATCGCGCTGATAAAAGCACAGCTCGATCCAGGCGTTTTTCTTAAGGTTAAGCAACTCATCATGGGAAAAAATAAGGGTATGCTCCTGCAAATTCGTGCCCGAGAAAGCAAAAAAATTGAGCTCCTTGTCTTTCCCGGATAGGTCCTCATCTCCCTCCTGGAGGTCATAGATCTTTTCGATGAAATCTAGATCGTCGTTGGCCTGATAGATAACATTCACCTGGGCAGGCGTGACATACAGGTCGTCGGTGGTTTCGAATTCCACTACT
>CAZQXY010000109.1:0-6978 GCA_964597455.1 uncultured Desulfovibrionaceae bacterium | reverse complement strand
ACACCGGGGACGGTTCTCGCTGTCGCATCCCCTTTGTCGCATTAGCGCATTTCTTGCAGTGTTTCTTCAAGCGCCTTAATAAAATGCCTGTTACCTTCTTCATGAGCGATAGAAACACGAATAAACTGGGGATAACCAAAAATATCTCCGGTGCGCACGATAATCCCTTTACGCAGGAGCCTCTGGAAAAGCTCTTTGGAATCCACCCCTACATCAACAAAGAAAAAGTTGGCCTGAGTGGGGACATGGTAAAGGCCCATCCTTTTCAACTCGCCTGAAAGATACTCTTTGCCGGCGGAATTATTCTTCCTGACCTTCAGAAGGTGTTCCTCATCCTCCAGCGCTGCTCTTGCAGCAACCTGGGACAAAGAATTCACATTAAACGGTTCGCGCACAGTATTAAGATCGGCAATGATCTGCGCCGGTGCAAGTCCATACCCTACCCGTAAACCCGCAAGACCGTAAATCTTGGAAAAAGTTCGCAAAATAAGCACATTGCTGCTACGCTTGATCAATTCCAGGCTATCCGGATACGTAGAGTCATCAACAAACTCCCGGTAGGCCTCGTCCATGACAATAAGGACTTCCGCAGGCACATTTTCCAAAAACCCCTCCAGTTCATCCTTATTAACGATAGTACCTGTAGGATTATTAGGATTGCAAATATAGACAATTTTCGTCCTGCCGGTAATTGCCGCCGCCATAGCCTCTAAATCATGGTAAAAATCTTTGCAGGGCACGTAAATTGGAACAGCATTCATCAGCCGGGCTGAAAAATCGTACTCCGAAAAAGAGGGCTGTGCCATGATGATCTCGTCTCCGGGATTTAAATACGCTGCCCCCAACAGGACAATAAGCTCATCGGCACCATTCCCCAGGACAATATTTTCTTCTTTTAATCCAAGTTTAGCAGCAAGGGATCGTTTGAGATAGTAACTATTACCGTCAGGATAATAATTGATCTTCTGTAAGTAATCCTTTATCGCCTCCATTGCCAGCGGTGAAGGCCCCAGGGGGTTCTCATTTGAAGCCATCTTGACAACATTTGAAAGCCCCAGCTCTCTCTCCACTTCCTCAATTGGTTTTCCGGGAACATACGGGGTGATGCTCTCCAGGCATCGCCTTTTTTGGGGTTTTTTCATTACTTCACTTCCTTTTAACTGATAATTAATAAAATCTAAATTACAATTAGGATTGCTTTTGATTATCCATCTTCGATAGGTAATATGAAGCCATCAGCAGGCCGATAATTGTTTTCCCATCCTCGATTTCCCCGTCCGAAACCATTTTTAAAGCTTCGGAGAGACCATAGCTATCCACTTCGAGAAATTCCCCTTCTTCTTTAACAGCGGCTTCATCCCTTACCAGATCACGGGCAAGGTACAGGTAAAGTACCTCATTGGAAAAACCAGGGGAACTATAAGAAAAAGCCAACCGCTGCAAGTTTTCAGTCTTGAACCCAATCTCCTCGGACAGCTCGCGCTGCGCGCAATGCGATGGGTCTTCTCCCGGTTCCAGCCTCCCGGCAGGGATCTCCAAAAGAACCTTTTCAACAGCTTTTCGATACTGCCTAACAAGATACACTCTGCCATCCTTTACCGGGACTATTCCCACTGCCCCGCCGTTAGCCACTTCGACAATTTCCCGCTGGCTTTCTTGCCCGTCCGGTAACTGCACCCGGTCCAGGCGAACACTAATAATTTTACCGTTGTATATTTCCCTGCTGCTTATAGTTTTTTCAATTAAGTCCATTTTATCAGGCAGTTTTCCCCCTTCGATTTATAACATAAAATAAATAAAATCATAAACCATTCGCACCGTCCCAGCGAGTGAAAAGGGTATGTTCCAGATCGAACTGATCTAAAATTTTGCCCACAGTATGGTTGATGATATCATCCATGGTTTTGGGAAGATTGTAGTAGGCGGGCATCGGCGGTAAAATAATCCCGCCAACCGCAGCCACCTTTGTCATTAGTTGCAGATGTCCCAGGTGCAAGGGCGTCTCTCTTACAACCAGCACCAGCCTTCTTCTTTCCTTTATCACCACATCCGCGGCCCTGATCAACAGGTTTTCATTGTAGGAATTAGCGATGGCCGACAGGCTTCTCATCGAACAGGGCGCAATAATCATCCCGTCCGTCTTAAAAGAGCCGCTGGCTATAGAGGCCCCGATATTGTCTGTTTGATGTACTTCGGTTGCCATCTTTTCAATTGTATGAATGTCATAGCCGGTTTCAAGGTGAACTGTCTTTTTCCCTGCATCCGATATAATCAGGTGGGTCTCTACCCCCAGTTGCCGCAATACCTCCAGTGTACGAATACCATAAATGGCCCCGGTTGCGCCCGATATGCCCACTATCAACCTCATAATAAGGACACTTCCTCTCCTTTTAATCTCCTTATTACATGATTACATGATTACATGATTACATGAAATTTATAAGAGCCGCTTTATTTAACAGCGCCCTTTTATCTATACTCTCCGCGCAGGAGCTTACCAACCTTTTTTTCCACATCCTTCACCTGAGAGGGGTTTTGGATGGGAGTCACTTCACCCCATGTATTCCATTCCCCGCAAAGAACGCGGTACAGGTCCTGGCAGCCGCGCTCATAGTATATTTTAAATTCAGAGGAAATCCCACCGGCCAGTCTCAGCAGGTCGGAATAAAGTTCATCGCGTTCGGCAAGATCGTTGACCTGAAAAATAACGGTAACATGAGGGCTGCTCTTATCATTGGTCCCAATACGGCCTCGAACTGTCCGCGGCAACGGAAATTTATCGTCCTGATATGCCTGTAATAGATCCAGACAATGATCAAATTCATTAAAAACAACAATTATTTTCCAGCAGTTAAGCGGTTCTTCCAACACCAACCGGGACGGTACTCCTTTAAGCTGTGCGTATAATTTTTCCAGGCAGGGGAGGCAGCGCTCATAGATGCTTTTTTTTGTTTCCTGCAGACGGGGATGGTTTTCAAAACTCATCCAAAAACCCTTGTTTACATCCCTCCTGCGGCCAACATAAATCTCCAAAGTAAAAAACCCCCGCCCATTATTATTCTTTAGCCTTAATCTTAGCGGATCTCCTTTTCCCTGTCAAATGCATCCGGAAACTCATCAATACAGTCCAGGATATAATCTGCTCCCGCCCTGGAAAGCGAACTGCGGGTTCCGGCACCTGTCAGGACACCAACGGTAGCCATACCGGCTTTGTTGCCTGCAATAATATCACAGGGGGAGTCCCCCACGTAAAGACATTTTTCCGCTGTTAATTGAAGCTGCTGTAAACACAGTAACAAGGGTTCTGGATCGGGTTTGTACTTTGTAGTATGCTCGCGGGCAATTACCGATCTAAAAAACTGATCAGGATTAAGTCCTTTCTCCTGAAAAAATTTTATTTTATTTGCATAATTTGAAGAGGTAACCACACCCATTTTCACACGTCTTTCCTGCAAGTGGGATAAAAGTCCCGCAACACCGGGAAAAAAGTTGATTTTTTGGTCATAGCCGCGTCGCCAGATCTCCTTTAATGTAGCCGCGAATCTTTTTCGCTGCTCCTCTTTTTTAGTTTCGGAATTACCAGCGGGAAGAAGCTTCTCCCATATCTCCCAATAACCAAACCCCCTCCCCATATAATCCAGCACCTTTTCCTTCTGCGGAAGGGGCAGCCCCGCTTCACGGCAGCCCTCACAAAAGATATCATAATAATGACCAACTGAATCAATAAGGGTGCCGTCCAAATCAAAGATAATACCCTGCGGTAAAGAAAGTTTTTGCGGAAGTATAACGGAAAACTGTAATAGATCATTATCGTGGAGTTTTAAATGTTGTCTTAGTTTTACAGGTGCAACAAGCTCTAAAATGTCGTTGTAATAATCGCCCACCATGGGAAAAACAAGAGCTGATGTTGTTATACCGCCAACCCTGATCGGAAGCAATCTGGCCTGGCACAGTTCTTCCTCTCCGGGCGGGGGAATTAATTTCTCCCCACGGGAAAGGGCCAGCCTGTGCAAATAATCAAAATCCTCCAGCGCTACCTTCAAATTCAACGTGCCGGGGAAAGGGATAAAACCACTCTTTTCAAGAAATTGTTCCTTCACCCAGTCCAGTTGCAAAAAAACATGCGCTTCACCTTTGCCGGGGATTATTGTTCCCTCAATCTGCTTCTCCTCAGCCATATATAACAAGCCCTTCCATTTGTAAGTAATATTCAAAATGAATTTAAAAGAATAGGCCGCTAAGTCCGCCTGCCGCGGCAAGCAAAGCGGTCAGGGTCAATCCCCCTTCTCTGCAGCCACTGGGCGGTATCCCCAAGGATAACCAGCGGTTTCTCTCGAAGCTCGGAGACGTTACGCGCACCCAGCATGATCATTACCTGCCGGAGCTGCTTCTCTATACCCAACAGGTAGTGTTCAACCTCTTCTTCACCTCCTTTAAAAAAGCAGCGCACGAGCGGACCGGCTATCCCGATCAGAGAGCCCCCCAGGGCCAGCGCCTTAGCCGTATCAAGCCCGCTGCGTATCCCTCCCGAAGCGACAATATCCACTTGGCCCGCCTGTAATCCGGCAGAATGGACCACCTCTGCCAGACTGGCTGCCGTAGAGAGGCCCCAGTTCAAAAAGGGATGCGCTGTCTCACCGTTATGCCGAAGGCCTTCAATAAGGATAAAATTTGTGCCCCCTTTTCCCCCAACGTCCAATGCAGCAACACCTGTGGAAATAATCTGTTTTGCCTGTTCACGGGCAATGCCGCATCCCACTTCCTTCACTATTACCGGGACATGTGAAGATCGAACTGTTTCCCTGATGTTATCCAGATACCCCTGAAAAGAAAGTTCGCCTTCATTCTCCGGCATCATCACTTCCTGCGGGATATTAAGGTGAAGCTGAAGGGCATCCGCGTTGATCATCTCCACCGCGTTCAGCGCCTCTTCAGGAGAAAGGCCCGCGCTGACATTTGCAGCAATAAACCCGTCAGGGTTTTCCTTACGGACAACCTTATAACTGAACTCAACTTCCCTGTCCTGCAGGGCGGCAGTTTGCGAACCCACGGCCATCGGTATCCCCAGTTTACGGGCAACAGCGGCCAGCGACCTGTTAATCCCCGCCGCCTCATCAATACCGCCGGTAATAGCATTAATCATTAACGGGAATTTCAGCTCCCAGCCACAAAACTTAACAGCAGTATTGATCTCCCGGCGGTTGATCTCCGGCAAACAATTATGGACAAAATGTATATCTTCAAATCCCGAAGAATCCGGACCATCGTCAAGATTTTGAACAAGGTTAAGGTGGGCAAGCTTCCGCCTTTTTCGCACTTCCCGCACTTCCCGCACTCCTTTTCAATGTCAAAAAATATTCATCTATCACAGCCATTATCACAGCCATCACAGATTTTTGTCAGCTGCTTCAGCAATTGCTCAAGAACCTTTGAACAATTGTTCTCGATTTCCCGAATACCTTTCGTCGTAATATTATCCACATGAATGCCTGCTGTAAGTACTACTTTTCTATTGAGCGCGGAGGCAAGCTTGCCGGCCATTTTTTTGGCCAGTTCATCCTCTTTATGCCCGACCAGAGCAAAGACGGAAGTGGTTGAGCTGATCACGTGTGGATCATCCAGGCTGGGGCGGGGTATACTAACGGCAACCGCCCCCACATGGGGTTTATTGCCGCCGCAGACCATTACAGCAAGGTCATCACCAATGAGGGAAACGCTTACCTGCACCTGATACGGCATCCCGCCTTCGACTAAGGTTAGCTGTTCTTTATGCAACAAATGCACCCCTTTTTTCCCGCCTGCTGAATATTTCGGCATTTTCGTTTAAGACTCAATTATTCAAAATACCGGCGAACCTGCCGGTATTATAGAAAATTCTGCAACCTTACGCGGTTAACCGCTACGGTTAATCGTTATTGTACAGGAGTATCTGGAAAAAGTCAATGCTCTACAGCAAATCATGCTCTACGGCAAATCAGGCAAATAGTGCCCTATTGCAAATCGGATTACCTGCGCCGCGGTATAATTGACAATATCCGCAAAAAGGATTAAATTATTACTCAGATAGATTATTTAATAACTACAAGAAAGATGGATCGCTATGACAAATAAAAGTTCAGGGTATAATGCTCCCGTGCTTCACAAGGCTTTCGCCATCCTGGAAGAAATTGCCTACGGCCAGGCTGAACTGGGTATAAGTGACCTGGCCCGCAAACTGGAAATTCCCAAAAGCACAGTTTACGGTATAATTCAAGCTCTCAAGGAGATCGGTGCCCTTATCCAAAGCGAGAATACACATAAATTTAAACTGGGCCCAACGCTTGTAAGATTGGGTAATCAGGCATTTTCCGGAATTAATATCAGATCTGTAGCACGACCGTACATGAATAAACTGAGCGAAGAGTATAAAGAGACTATTTTTATGGGGATTTTTGATGAACAAGGAGTTACAATTATTGAAAAAGCCGATAGTCCCCTGGATTTAAAAATATCCTCGCCCCTGGGCACCCGTATACCGATCTTTGCCGGAGCTACCGGAAAAGTTTTTCTCTCCAGGATGCGGAAAAAAATGCTCGATAAGATTCTAATGGAAAGATCCATACCTAAATATACCGAAAACTCGATCATCGATCCGGTAAAATACCGCCAGGAGCTTAAAAAAGTGCGGAGGCTGGGCTATGCAAAGGATTTCGAAGAATATATCCAGGGGGTGAACGCCATCAGCGTGCCTTTGCTGCCCGACTCCTGGGGTTGGCCGGCAGCCGCCTTGTGGATGGTCGGCTTCAGCAGCTCGTTCACCGGGGAAAAGCTTGAAAAAGCTATTTCTGCCTGTATCAAGGAAGCCTCGGAAATAGCCGAAAATATCAAAGCGATGACCACATCAATCAAATTATAAATTCTCTAAGGAATCTCCATCGTTTTCTTAAGATCTTCAATAAAAACACTAACTTGCTGTATACGTTCTTTAACCTCATCTTT
>CAZQXY010000108.1:0-6994 GCA_964597455.1 uncultured Desulfovibrionaceae bacterium | reverse complement strand
CAGCGAATTAAAAGGTTTCCCTGCTTCAGCGGGCGTAGTAGAAGGTATTGCCAGAATAATTCGTTCTCCCGAGGAGATCAACGATTTGCAAGAGGGGGAAATCCTGGTAGCTTCGACGACATCTCCCAGCTGGACTCCGGTATTCAATAAAATAAGTGCAGCAGTTACCGATGTCGGTGGCATTATGTCTCATGCAGCCATTGTCTGCCGCGAATATAAACTCCCGGCGGTGGTGGGCACCGGTCTTGGCTCCTCGGCAATTAAAACTGGACAAAAAATTAAAGTCGACGGAGATACGGGTATGGTTTATATCCTAAGTAAATAAAAAAAGGAGAGCTTGAAATGGCGGATAAGCAAAATTACGTATTATGGTTGGAAGAACTACCCGAGGGAGATGCTTTTGCCGCAGGCAAAAAGTGCAGCCACCTGGGTGAAATGCTCAGGGCAGGGCTTCCGGTCCCTCCGGGGTTTGCCTTAACACTGGATGCCTACAAGAAGTTTCTCCAGGACAGCGGCGTTGAGCAAGATATTGCCGATTATTTAAACAAAAACAAAAGAAAACTTGAAAAAGACATGGGAATGTTTGAGGAAGCCAGTACCTATATTATGGAAGAGCTTATCATCAACAAGAGCATACCCTCAGAACTGCAGGAATTGATTATGGCTTTTTATGAAAAACTGAATGAGCGAAGCAGCCTGAAAAATGTTCCCGTTGCGGTCAGATCCAGCGGTCCTGTGAGTATGCCCGGACAGTTCGACACTTTCCTCAATATCCGGGGTGAAAAGGAGATTATGGATAAGATTATCCGTGTCTGGGCCAGCTCTTTTAATGCCAGAGCTATGGCCTACCGTCTCCAGCGAGGGATGGCTCTGGAAAGCTCGCCGATCGGTGTGGCCGTTCTGAAAATGATTAACGCCAAAACATCAGGGGTTATGTTTACCCTGGATCCGATCAACGGTGATAAGTCCAGGATCTTTATTGAAGGCAGCTGGGGATTGGGGGAAAGTTTGGTCAGCGGGCAGGTTACCCCGGACAAATACGTCCTCGACAAGGTAACCCTGGATCTTTCGCAAAAGAATATCTGCTGCAAGGTGATGGAGATGATCTACGACCCTGAGGGGAATATTATGCCCAGGGATGTTGAGGAAGAGAGGCAGAACATCCCCTGTTTAAATCCGGATGAAATCCTGGAGCTGGCCAAACTCGGCAAAAGGCTTGAAAAACACTACGGTGCCCCCCAGGATATTGAATGGGCAGTCGATCAGAGTTTACCCTTCCCGCAGAATATCTTTATCTTGCAAACCAGACCGGAGACTATCTGGAGTAAAAAACCGGCCAAATCAGCAGCAGGAACAAAAGGGAGCGGAGCGGAAATCATCGCGCGGCAGCTTATGAAAGGATTTGAGTTTTCAAAGGCTAAAAAGAACGATACAGATAATATTGCCCCTCCGATTTAGACTGATTCATTAACCTCCCTGCTAATGACAGCACCAGAGGGGCATTAAAACATTTGAGTAGCTTTTGTAAGGATCAATAAAGCTCGATAAGCGTTAGAAAGTTTTAGCTTATTGAAGTTTCCCAAAAGGATGTTAAATATTTAGAGGTGTACTGGTTTGATTATTGCCCGCGGAATACTGTGGGCCTGGATTCCCATCGGAGGATTACAGGGGATTAACGATTAAAGCCAGTACACCATTAATTTTATTGTCCAGCAAGTATTGGAGCCTTGTCCTGCAAGTATTAGAGCCTTTAGAACTTTTTACATCATTTCACAATCAGAACAGATTTTTTTACAAAATGGGCGACTTTATTGCTGACGCTTCCTAAAATCAACTGCTTAAATCCTCCCAAGCCCCTGCTGCCCAGGATCACCATGTCATAATCCCCTTCATCAGCTACCTTGCAGATAAAATCCGCCGGGTTACCCATGCCAATTATCGTGTCAACCTTTAATCCATTCTCCTTAAATATCTGTTCCGCTTGATCTAAAAGGTCTTTTGCGTTCTTCTCCAACTTTTTCTCAATTGAAAGATATTCTTGCGTTGAAAACCCCTCCGGAAACACATGAATAGGTACATTTTGCACTACCGACAGCACAGTAACTTCGGCTTTTAAAGGTATTGCGAGCTCAATAGCTTTTTCCACGGTTTTTAAAGAATGGTCCGAACCATCTGTTGTAACTAATAATTTCACCTTTTTCGTCCTCCTCTTAAAATGTTAAAAACATTCCCTAAAATTTATTCTACATTGTATTTCAGAATTCCTGCTTATACAAATAATTTTGGCTTAAATTGATATTTTGGCGGCCAGCGCTTCTCCGTTATACAGAAGTGAGCATGTCGGCAATCTATTAAGAAAGCAGTATACACACAAGGAAATCGATATACACACACAGGCGGTGTCTAGTTGTCTAAATTAATATGGCAAAACTTAAATATCTTTTCTCATGGTTGCACTACTATATTCGTTAAAACCCGTCTTTCTTTCCCGTCGGAGGGGCGGTTTAACACTTTCCCATCGTAATAGAAAGTGCTGGATCCCCCACCATCCAGGTTATAGGCATCGCGGACTTTGAACTCCAGCAACTTGTTCTGCGCTTCCTCCAGCGTCACGCCCATGCTCCAGCCTTCCCTGCGGCCGTCAATGACGATGAGGAGGAGATCCTCATTTACAAAATGGCCAATGAGCGTGCGGGGATGCCTCGTATTCGCCCATGCCCCCGGGATAGGCTGTATATTGCCGTCCTTTAACAATGTGGGCAGGAAACTGCACCCGTGGAGAACGTCGAGCTCCGCCAGCTGCTCTTTTGTATCGATCCGCCCGCCGACAAGGTGCCCGCTGCGGTTGAAACCAATAAATCTCCAATCGGGCTCATAAGTTTCAAAAGAAATAATCTCACCGTTAACCACCGTAATACCTATAGGCAGAAAACTGCCCTCATGGGCAAAAAATCCTCCGGCGTTAACCGCCAATACAGCGCCGGAACGTTTGGCGGCCGCGCTCGTCGTCTCTCCCAGGTTGCCCAGCTTGTCTCCCGAAAGAACCATCTTCAACGCGTTTACATTATGCAGCCGTACCTTGGCCATATATCCCCGGTACCCTGCCTCTTCCAGCGAATAGACCTTAATTGTGGCATTTTCACCAAAGGTCTGCCCGACAGGGTCTCCCAGCATATTTGCCAGGACAAAATCAACCATATCACCGGAAGCCTGGCTCTGCTCGCCGGAAGCTGCAACCAAATCCTGCAGGCGGTCATGCTGCTGCTCATAAGCCCGCAGTTCGCTTACCGCATTTTCCCGGATCATACTGATTAAACGGGTTGAGGTATCCGTTGCCTCACGAACTTCCCGGATCGATTCCTTGAGGTCAAGCATCTGTCCGGCTATCTGATCAGCCTCGTCCCGGAAAATTTCTTCCTGCATTGATAGGGGCTCGATGATATCCAGCGCAAAAGGTTGAATTTGCGCATAAGCGATCCCCAGTCCCAGAAAAGGAGCCAGTACAAAGATGATAAATATATGTATCCTATAACGCACGGACAGCTTCCTCCAATTTTTTTAATTGCCCTTTTAACGCAGCCAGCTGGTCGTCCAGCTCCGTAATGCGTTCCTGCAAACTGAGGCGCGTCTGATCCGTTCCGGTCAGGGATTCTCCCGTCAGCTCCAACTCCTCCTGGATTATGCCCATCTCACCGCGCACCTCGTTAATTTCACTGCTGAAATTACCCAGCTCATCATGCAGCAGCTGCATTGTAGCGGTAATATCCTCCTGTATGCGCTGATTTTCCTGCTGTAACGCATTTATCTGGTTCAAAAAATTCTGCTCTGTTTCCTGCAGATGTTTCATAGAAAAAAAATAACCGCCAACAATAAGCCCTGCCCACAATAACAGGGCGAGGACAAAGAAAACAACTGTTTTCTGGCCCTGTTTCTTTAAATCGTTCCTGTTTTTCAGCTTGCTGTGCCCGGAATGCTGCTTACCGGACTTAACATCCCTTAAATCACTATCCATGAAATTTTCCACCCTCTGTCATTATGACTATTTTCTTCATTTCCTGCCACACCATTTTACCATTAGCGGTAGTTCTTAACAAGACAGTAAGGGGTGTTAAAAAATTCCTCTACCAAGAAGACCACATTCCAAGAATTTATTTGGATGTGGTCTTTTATACCGACTACCCAAGAAACCATCACTAAAGGGGCTGGGAGTGAGGCCAGGCCCTAGATACTGTTTTGCCACCATAGGTAAGGATAGGTTTCTTCATCAATAATGCGCCAGACATTGGTAAAATCCCAGCCGGCAAAGCTGTCCTGCTGCTTCATTTCGGCAGTGGTTAAAGGATTGCCGCCCCCAGAACTGTTATCCTGACCGGTAGTCTCCTTATCCCAGCAAGAACCGGCAACAGATCCGGAACTGAAGTTAGAGGCAACCAGTCCCCCCTTTATGCCGGTAGAGGTAGAGATACTTACACTTCCGGAAGCATAGCATTCATTGACAGTGCCATAATTAGACCACACCAGGCCGCCCGCGTTTTTACCTTCCACGCTACCTGTAGCATAGCTATTGGCAATCGAACCATTATTCACTCCTACCAATCCGCCGGCAGAAGAACCAACTCCTTTTATAATGCACTCAGAATAGCTGTTGTTGATCTCTGAACCCGTATCGTTGATACCGACCAGGCCGCCAACACAATCCCAAGAACCACTTATCTTTCCTGTTGTGCAGCATTCATTAATTATACCGGATACGTTATGTCCAACTATACCGGATACGTTATGCCCAACCACTCCTCCGACGTAGTGATAGCCCCTAATATCAACATTTTCAAGCTGTAGCCTCTCAAGTATGGCATTATCAGTGTACCCGAACAAACCGATATTAATATAATTATCCGGAGTTCTATTAATGAATAAATTGTTAATGGTATACCCTTTACCATCCAGCCTTCCGGTAAAGGGTTCCTCTTTGCTTCCGATGGGCCCCCAGCCATACCCCGTGTTAAAGGGCTCACAATTCAGGTCAAGGTCAGTACCCAGCTCAAAGCAGGAGGACAGGTAATTCCTCACCTCATTTAACTGCTCCGGCGTAGTGATTATAAAAGGGTCATCTTCTGTACCGGAACCACCGGAGAAAACCGAATTCACAGAAACATTCTCAGTAACGGTAATACCTCCAAGCACTTCTTCAGTCGCCGCAGCAATCAAACTAAATGTTATTGCGTATTCTCCGGCCTGACTGAATGTCAACTTCCAGTCGGTTCTTGCTTCGTAAACAGCTGGAAGATCAAATCCCCCGGGTGGCCCCCAGTATCCTTCATTTACAAAAGTATGCTCAACACCTTCACTGTCTGTTGCCTTGAAGGTAATCCCCCCGGGGCCTACGGCTATGAAAGCAAAGCGCACACCTTCATAGCCTGATTCGCCCGGTTTTCCCTCCGATGCAAAGGTGACAGCAATCTCCACTTCTTTACCTGCCATAATCTCCCCCGGAGCATCGAGGCTAAAGGTGTAATTCGATATACAGGGCGCTGTTTCTAACTCCTCTAACGTTTCTATTGCAGCATTCAAGGTTGCCAAGGCACTATCTACTTCATCCCGGGTCGCTTCTTCACCCGCTAAAACAGCTTGTGCTGCTGTTAATGCTGCTGAAAAGTCTGCCCAGGTTTTTTCCGTGTATTCCTCTTCCTTTAATTCAAGTGCTGCATTAACTGCTGCTTGTAATTCAGCCTTATCAACTTCTTCTTCAACTTTTTTGAAATTGGCAACTAAGGTGATACTATTTGACGGCATTTTATATTCGAAGCTTGCTTCTGTACTTTCTACTTGGCCGTCTGCAGCCCAGTTTATAAACACATATCCCAAAAATGGCGTTGCGGTTACCATGACAACTTGTCCTGACCTGTAACTCCCCCCACCCGCAACACTTCCGCTATTGAGGGGGACAACTTCTAACGTCAAAGTATACCGGGCAACTACTCCGCTCCCGTTGTCTTCACTGCCATCCTCAAGGGTAGCTCGAGGAGGATTGGCGATATATGAACCGGATACCTTAGCGCCGCTGATGTTTTCAATGGTATCCTTGGCGTTGTTGACTTCTGTCACTGAATCAAGGACCAGTTCTTTTACCGTTGTGTTTTTTTCGATGTTTAGTATGGTGCCGGTGATATTTTCGTGCACTGTTATTTCTTTAATAGTGGTTTTGCCCTGCGTTGTTAGTACTACGTCATCTGCAAGGATTTCAACGCTTTCAAATGTTCCTTCCAGTATTATTTCTTCCCCTGCTGCATTTTCCGATATAATTACTTTCAGCCCATCCGCATTTATAGCTACCAGGCGAACCGCACCGCCGGGGGTGCTTTCTATGATTATTTTGTTATATTGGCCACCGTTTATATGAATACTGTCTTTTCCGCCGCCACGGATATAGGTTGTCCCCTCTACTGTTACATTATTGAGGGTAACATCTCCATCCCCAACTTCTTCTGTAACTGTAAGGTTTCCTTTTATTATAATATTTCTTAAGGTAACTCCATCGGCACTAATTGTTACATCATCGTTTATCATCTGAGTCCCGGATTCTGGACCGTATGTACCGGCTGTGTCATATGCGGTGATAATTGCTTCCTCTTCACCCGCGGGTTCCTGGGACAGCTGCACGCTTCTTCCTAGTATAACCACGGCCTCCGCCCGCGTGGCATTTCTTTTCGGCTTAAAAGAGCCATCGGGATAGCCGCCGATTAACCCCGCCGCGGCTGCTTTTGCGACCGGTTCCTTTGCCCAGGCAGAAATTTGGGAACTGTCGGTAAATGCTTTGGCTTCATCTGTTGGGTTTGCTTTTGTCGCATTGACGGTTATTACGGCGATCTGTTCCCGGGTAACGGGATCGTTCGGACCAAATGATTTGTCATTGTAGCCACTTACTATTCCATGATAATTGGCAGTTTTTATTGCATCCTTTGCCCAGTGATTGGCTGTATCGTCAAATACAACT
>CAZQXY010000107.1:0-6994 GCA_964597455.1 uncultured Desulfovibrionaceae bacterium | reverse complement strand
TTGACGGACATGAACGTTCCCCTTTCTAAACCTTTAGTTAATCGCCCATAGTTAATCACCCGGGACAAGGAGACATCCACAGTTCTCGCAAAATACCAGCACCCCCGGGGTAAGCATACGTGATCGGAATGAAGAAGGCAGCGAAACATTGCAAACACCGCAAAAGCCTTTCTTTACCAGCGATATGCACCTGCCCTGCAAGCGATTGTTTAGCTCCCTGTATTTGCTGATTAAGGGAGATTCAATTGCTTTCATTAACTCGTTCTGTTTCCCCTTTAACAATTCGAGCCCGCTCCGGGCATTTTCAACTTCCCTGCGAGCATGAGTATTAGATTTCTGGAGTGCCTCCTTTTTTTCCTTCTCCCTGATCTTCAATTCTGCAATTTTTTCTTCATCGTTTTCCAGGTTTTCCATGAAAGCCAAAATCTTTTCTTCCAGACCCGACTTCTCCTTTTCTTTGGAGCGCACTTTTTTCTCCAGGCTTTCCAGTTCCTTGGCACTGCCGATCTTACCGCCATATAGCTCGGAATTTAATTCCTTAAGTATGTCCGAGATTTTCTGCAGTTCCATTTCATAAAGCTTTAAATTTTTTCTCTCCCCGGCGTATTTTTCTTCCGCGTTTTTTTTGTCTTCCAAAAAGTTAAGGTAAGCTTTCTTTTGCTGTTTGTATTTTACCACACTGGCCAAATTTTGCAGCTCTTTTTCCTTTTTTCCAATCTCACGTTCTATTTCCTGGAGTTCCCACAGTAATAGTAACTGTTCCACAAACACATCTCCCGTCTTATTTGGATTATATAATACATAAAGAAAAAAGGATAGGAGCGTTTCTTCCTATCCTTTAACACGCTGGCCACCACAGGGCGCCGGTTATGCGGGACGCGATTACTTCTGTTGTCAGCCCCGCTTCTTTTATTTTTTTTCCCAAATACCCCGCCATAACAGGAATCACCGGCCTTTCCGTAGCTTCATGGCCGGCGTCAATAACGGCGAGCCCTGAAAGGACGGCTTCCTGGGCATCGTGGTATTTAATATCGCCGGAAATAAAAACATCCGCGCCACTCTGCAAAGCGTGGCTAATATAACCCGAGCCGCTGCCTCCCAGAATGGCTGCTTTAGCGAGCATTTTTTCCGCATCCCCCGCTATTTTTACAGGGCAGGGACCGAGCAACTCGCGGCACCGGTTCACCAATTCTTTAAGCGAAACAGGCTTTTCAAACACCCCGCACCTTCCAAGACCCCACACTCGTCCCTCATTTTTTAACGCATAAATGTCGTAGGCTACTTCTTCATAGGGATGAGCCGCAAAAAGAGCATCCAACACTCTGTTCCGTAAGCGGCTGGGAAGGATTGTCTCCAGGCGGTATTCTGCGACCTTTTCCAGGGTGCCCCGCGCCCCGATAAAAGGAGAAGCCCCTTCCTCCGGTAAAAATGTTCCCGTTCCGGCTACCTGAAAAGTGCAGTGGCTATAGTTTCCTAAAAAACCCGCCCCCGCACCGGCAAGAGCGCTGCGCACCTGATCTTCATACCCTTCGGGAACAAAAGCCACCAGCTTCTCCAGCTCTTCCCTTCCCGTCAGGCTAAGAGGTTTCATTTCTTTTAATCCAAAAAGTGCGCCAAGGGCCTGGCTAACTCCTTCGGGAGCAACATCGAGATTGGTATGGGCGGCATAAAGCGTAATCCCTTCCTTCAGTGCCCTGGCAACAAGAGCTTCACGCCTGTTTGTGAGATCGATTTTTTTCAGCGGCTGATACAAATAAGGATGATGAGAAAAAATAAACGAAGCACCAAGCTGCAGCGCTTCTTCCAGCACCTCCTCCGAAAAATCCAGAGTCACAAGCACTGCCTCCGCCTTACGCCGCAGATCACCCCACTGCAGCCCGCTGGCGTCACCTTCTAAAGCCCACTCGAGTGGGGCAATCTCTTCGATAAAAGATACAAGATCACTTCCCGCGGCAAACATCCTCCAGCACTCCCTTCAACCTTTCATAACGGCTTAAAAAGTAACGCCTCCGGGATTCATCCGAAGCATCCCTTGAGCGAAGCAGTCCTCCGATTACCTGTTCGTAATGCTTCAGCTTATGTTCAAGCCAGGGGACAAGCAAAGGATCCTTTTTTTGAAGAAGGGTCGGGCCAAGTTCCAGAAAAAGCGGCTCAACGACCTCCTGCCTGCCCTTTTCAACGGCTATGATCTCATAGAAATGCTCTTTCTCTTTTACAAGTTCTTTTACCAGCTTTTCTTCGGGAAAGTAAAAACCGTGCGCCACCAGCCAGCGCCTGACCAGGGGCAGATCGCCCATGGGCTGCAGCACCATCCTTTTATAGCGCCGGATCCGGTCACCCGCAGCGATAAGCATCCTGCAGATAGTTTTACCTCCAAGACCTGCGATAACCACCACCTCCACACCATCAGCTTCTTGCAGAACAAGCAGGCCATCTCCGCTGCGCACTTCCACTTGATGGTTCAGATTAAAAAGATTGACAGTTTCCAGGGCCATGCTGCAATTTTCCGAGGATTTCTCCACAGCAATAACCCGGGGGCAGGACTTTTCCTTAACGAGATGAACAGGCAAATAGGCATGATCCGTACCAATATCAGCAACAACAGTGCCTGAAGGAACCAGGGATGCAACTCCAGTTAACCGGGGTTTCAATTTCACCTGTCATTCACCCTTTTCTTTAACCTAAGCTATAGTATTACACAATGGCATTGTCTATACCTCTCTATAATATTTACTAATTCCCTGAAAAATATAAAATCCCTTCCTTTAACGTCTACTTATAACGTCTACTTATAACGTCTACTTGCAGGCCGACCCGAAAGTGCCGGAACCGTTAAAGACAAAAATATCGAAGGGACAATTATTCTCAATCATGGTATAATATTTTCTGATCACTCGGGAAACCTGCGGGAAACATGCAGATACTGGAGTGGCTTGTTATTACGGACCATAGAGGAACATATTCGGGATTAACATATTCAGGATTAGGGAGGTTTTTATGGAACGGGAAACAGAAAAGAAGATTCTCGGGAGTATCGCCGCAGAATTGAACCTGGAATATCAGAACGTCTCCAGGGTAGTAGAACTGCTGGATGAAGGCGATACAATTCCTTTTATCGCGCGTTACCGGAAAGAAATATCCGGAGGCATGACAGATGAAGAACTGCGCCTTCTTTCAGAAAAGCTTGCTCTGCAGCGCAACCTGGAAAAGCGCCGTGCCGATATACACCGGCTCCTGGCGGAGCAGGATGCGCTCACCCCAGAAATAGCTTCCGCCGTGCAAAATGCCGTGAGCATAACTGCTCTCGAAGACATCTACCGCCCGTTCCGGCCGCGGAAAAGAACGCGCGCCACTATCGCCAGGGAAAAAGGGCTGGAACCCCTGGCCCAGTTGATCGTGGCCGGGGAAAAGGACCCAGATGAAGCTGCGCCGGATTACATCAACACAGAAAAAGAAGTGCTCACTGCCGAAGACGCCCTGAGCGGAGCCCGCGATATTATCGCTGAAATTATCTCCGATGAGCCTAAAATGCGACCGCAGCTGCGATCCTTTATTTTGGACGAGGGAATAATCTCCTCCAGTGTGCGCAAGGATGTAGAAAACGCGGTTAAAATGAATATCTACGAAATGTACTTTGATTTTCATGAGCCCTGTAAAAAAGTACAGCCCCACCGTATACTGGCTATGAACAGGGGAGAAAAAGAAAATGTTTTACAGGTAAAAATAGAGATTCCCGCAGAAAAAATCCTGCTGCGCATACAAAAATTCTACATCAAAGAAAGTTATCATGATAACGCCCGGCTCCAGTTGCTGGAAGCCATAAACGACAGCTGGAAAAGACTGCTCTTCCCCTCGCTGGAAAGAGAAATTCGCAACGCCCTTACTCAAAAGGCCGAGGAACAGGCGTTGAAAGTATTTCAGGGCAATCTGAGAAGCCTGCTGATGGTCCCGCCTGTTCGGGGAAAAAGAATCCTGGCCATCGACCCCGGCCTGAGGACCGGCTGCAAGATCGCCTGCATCGATGAAACAGGAAAGCTGCTGGAAACTGCCGTTATCTTCCCCACCCCGCCCCGCCTTGAAAAAGAAAAATCGGCCCGGATTGTTCTGAGGATGATCGATAAGCACAGCCTCAACGCCATCGCCATCGGCAACGGAACCGGGGGACGTGAAACGGAGGCCTTTATCGCCGAAATCCTGGAAGTAAATGATCTTAATCTTGCCTATACCGTAGTCAATGAAGCGGGTGCCAGCGTTTATTCCGCCTCCAAACTGGGTCAGGCTGAGTTCCCTGAGCTGGATGTCGCCGAAAGAAGCGCAATCTCCATTGCGCGCCGGCTGCAGGACTCCATGGCGGAGCTGGTAAAAATAGATCCCCGTTCCATAGGCGTGGGCCAGTACCAGCACGACGTTAACCAGAAACAACTGGCAACCACTTTGGACGGTGTTGTGGAATCCTCTGTGAACCAGGTGGGAGTGGACCTGAACACGGCATCTCCGGCCCTGCTGGTCTATGTGGCGGGAATCAACAAAACCGTGGCCGCCAACATTGTGGCCTGCCGGGAAGAAAACGGATCCTTTAAAAGCCGTAAGGAGCTCAAAAAAGTTCCCAAACTCGGCCCTGCCGCTTTCAAGCAAAGCGCTGGCTTTTTAAGGATTCCCGATGCGGAAAACTTTCTTGACCGCAGCGCAGTCCATCCTGAATCGTACGCCACGGCCCAAAAGCTCATGGAGACACTGGGTATTGCTGCTGACGATCTTGGAAAGAAGGATTTTCCCCTGCAGCATAATATTAAAGAACTGGCAGCAGCGCTGCAGGTGGGCGAGCCCACATTAAAAGATATACTGGCGGAATTCGCCAAGCCCGGGCGGGATCCTCGCGACGACCTTCCCCAGCCGGTCTTCAAAAAAGGGATCCTTCAACTCGAAGATTTAAAAGAAGGCATGGAACTCCAGGGCATCATCCGCAACGTTGTAGATTTTGGAGCCTTCGTGGATATTGGCGTCCACGAGGACGGCCTGGTTCATATCTCCGAGCTCTCCACATCATACGTCAAGCACCCTTTAGATATAGTGAAGGTTGGGGATGTCGTCAAGGTGAAGGTCTTATCCGTAGATTTGCAGAAAAAACGCATCTCTTTGTCGATAAAAAGAACCCAATAAGCTCTTCAATATTGTTCGGAAATGTTTGAAAATGTTTGAGAATAATGTTTAAGATGCAGGAATGAGGCGAAATTATTGTTTAACCCTTATTTATGGATTTTAAGTATCGGCCACCTTATTGTCGATTTGAGTCAGGGTGTCTTACCTATCTTAACGCCCCTGCTGGCGCAAAGTTTAAATCTCAGCTACTTTGAAATCGGTACCGTTGCGCTGGCATTTACCTTCAGTTCGGCTATTATCCAGCCGGTTTTTGGAGTGCTCAGCGACCGTTACAGCATGCCCTGGCTAATGCCTCTGGGCCTTTTTCTTTCCGGCTTTGGCCTGGCGCTGACCGGGGTGGTTAACTCTTATAGATTGCTTTTGCTTGTGGTGTTGTTGAGCGGTATCGGTGTGGCGGGATACCATCCGGAAGGGTCTAAATTGGCCCACTATATCAGCAAAGAAGGCCGGGCCGGATCGTCAATGGCTATTTTTTCGGTAGGAGGCAATCTCGGCTTCGGTCTTGGACCTATGCTGGCCATGTTCGTCCTAAGTTTTTCCGGTTTGGGCTCAGTTCATGGCGTAATAATCCCGGGATTAGTGGCCGCCCTGGTTTTCATGTTTTTATTGCCCGGAGTTAAAAAAATCCTTGCGGAAAGCTCGAGCAAGGAAAAGGAAAATAAAGAACTGCCTACCAGCAGCGGCAACAAGGCAGCAAGCTTAACACTACTGATACTGTACGTAACTGTAAGATCATGGGTGCAATCCGGACTGGTTTATTTTATTCCCTTTTACTTCCCCGCTTTTAAAGGTATTGCCGAGCCGGGATATTTGGTCAGTACATATTTAATCGCCGGTGCAGCAGGTACTATGTTGGGTGGCCCTTTTGCCGATCGTTTCGGTGGACGCAACGGCCTGCTGATTTCCATGATTGTATCACTAATTGCAGTCTACCCATTTTTGCACTTAAACGGCAATTGGGTTCCCGTTTTAGCTTTTATCGCAGGTGCGGCACTGATCTCGACATTTTCCACTACAGTGGTTTTCGGGCAAAGGCTTTTACCGCATAACATCGGACTTGCTTCAGGGTTGCTGCTGGGTTTTGGAGTAGGTATGGGTTCGGTCGGAGTAACAATACTCGGCGCTATCGCTGATTACGCAGGCTTACCCATGACCATGAATATTATCAGCCTGCTTCCAATCCTGGGGATAGTACTTGCTTTTACACTACCGGATATTAGAGACAACGGGAAATCTGGCACCATACCGGAAAAAGCTTTGCAGAAAGTATAAAATTCCTTATACATCACCATACATCACCGAAACTATAACAATAAGAGCATGTCTATTATAACCTCTGCCATAGCATCGAAGGCCTTCCTGATACTCTACTGCACACGATCACGATCCCATCAAAATTTGAAAGATAGTGCTATTTATGTTATCATATTATTAATAATTATTATTCTTTCTTTTATGGACATCGTTAAAAATGCAAAACAATTGCCCTATTAACTATGTCGTTCTTAATAGGAGCATTCCTTAAATTGGAGATGGAACAATAGTGAGGTTTTTTAGCCATTTCGAGGTAGCAATTAAAATACCCAATAAATGCACTTAATAAAAACCATATCACTACCATATTACTGAATCACAAAATTTAGTCGTGTTAAAGCGCTGCATTCAGTATAAAAATCTTAATAAAAATTAGGAAATGCTCCTTCTTTTCAATTAACAATTGCCGAGAAGGAGCATTTGTATAACTTTAACAAAAATCAGGTTAAGGATCCTTAAAACTTAACCGAGCACTTCCCCGAAAGGACACCCCGAAAATGACCCTCGCAATCCCCCAGCG
>CAZQXY010000106.1:0-6996 GCA_964597455.1 uncultured Desulfovibrionaceae bacterium | reverse complement strand
TAAACTATATCTTTCTTTAAAGAATTACTTCGTATTATTTTCTCCAAATCCCCTCTTAATACCTCTAGCGATAGATCAATTTCTTTTGCTATTTTTTTCAAATACTGCTCCCGTTCCGGGATTTCAAGAATATCCGCTAAGATTTTACGGCTTTCCCTCCAATATTCAACCCGTCCTGCTTCTTTCTGTAGATCGTGCTTTTTTTCAATTATATATAATCGGTGCTCCAAAATTGATCTGGCCTTCTCTAATACCTCCGCACGAAATACGTTTCCCCCATGCTTTTTAACATAGTCCGCCGGGTCCTGTCCTTCAGGCAAATATGCCACCATAACCCGGCAACCTTCATTTTTCAGCAGCTCCATACCTCTCAAAGCGGCAATCTCTCCGCCGGTATCAGCATCAAAAGCAAGGATGATTTTATCCAGACGCCCTCTCAGCAGGGAAACCTGCTTCTCCGTGAGGGAAGTCCCCAAAGGTGCGAGGGCTTCTTTTATACCGTGCTGGTGAAGAAGAATCACATCCATATATCCCTCTACCAGCAGGGCGTACCTCTCTCTCCTGATATGCGGCAACGCCAGGTGTAAACCGTAAAGATTCCTGCCCTTACTAAAAAGCGGGGACTCGGGTGAGTTGAGATACTTGGGCTCGCCTTGCCCCAGGATACGGCCTCCGAAAGCGATCACACGCCCCCGGCCGTCCCAAATAGGAAAAACTAAGCGTTCACGAAAATAATCATAATGCCTGCCCTCATTATTTTTCCCTGTCAATCCGCCCCTGACGGAAAGTTGAAGGTCGAAACCTTTCTTCTGCAGCCGGCCTGTTAATCCCTGCCAGCTGTTGACAGCATAACCCAGCTGAAAATCCTTGATAGTCCCCTCCGCCAATCCTCTCTTGAAAAGGTAGTCCAGGACCTTTTTGCCCCTGGGGGTGCTCCAAAGAGCATCCTCAAAATATTGTCGGGCAAAGGAATGCATTTTTAACAGCGCTTCCCGCTCCAGCACCTCTTTCCGGGAAACAGGGTCCGCGTTAACCGCTTCGATATTGATCCCGGCCTTCTCCGCCAGAAAGCGTACCGCCTCGGGAAAACTGCAATCCTCAATTTGCATAATAAAACTAAAAAGGTTCCCGCCATTCTGGCAGCCAAAGCAATAGTATATTTGCTTCTCCGGAGAAACGGTAAACGATGGCGATTTTTCAGAATGAAAGGGGCAAAAACCCACATAATTTCTGCCCGTCTTTTTTAGTTCTATATAAGAAGATATCACCTCGACTATATCATGGCGACTGCGTACCTCTTCGATCGTCTCGCCGGGAATTAATGCCATTTCTTCCCTCCAAATTTCTTCCATCCAAAACCCTGGGGCGCATAAAAAACCTCATCCCGGAAGAGAGACGAGGTATAATGCCTTAAGCTCAGATATTATGTGAACTCGAAATATTCGACATATCCCCTCCTACAAGAAGAACCTCCTCTCTTCTTCCTAAAAAGAAGTGCTGATTATGAAATTTTGAGCATCTTCCCCGGGTTTAATAAATACTGTTAACTTAAACAATATATTCTATAACTCCTAATAAAATTCCTGCTTTTCCCTAAAAAAATATTCACCTAAGCTGTACTGCCTTACATATTATATACTAATTTCAACTTTTTATTCTTTAAGAACCATTTCAATCTACCTTTTCCAGGGTTTTGGTATAAAATTCTCCTCAAATAGCGACACAATATAGCGATCGGTCATCCCGGCAATAAAATCGCAAACACTTCGCTCAACTTCGTATTTTTCACAAAGGTTCCTTACTTCAAGGGGAAGTTCCTGCGGCCTTTTTATCCAGTAATTATAAAGAAAATCAATAATAAATTTGGCATTTTTCTCCTGACTCTTGGCCGCAGAACCTACATACACAAATTTGGAAAGAAAATGTCTGAGGCTCTCCATCACTGCGGATATTTCCCCGCCCATTGCAATCCGGGGCCTGCCACAGCTGTTTTGGATCAGATCGCGAATCATCGTGTTTAATCTCTGTGACCCGCCTTTTCCCAGTATCTTCATTTCCTCAACCGGCAGCTGCTCGTATTTAATGATCCCTCCCCGCAGGGCGTCATCGATATCATGGTTGATGTAAGCGATGCGATCGCAGATTCTCACCAGCTGCCCCTCCAGCGTGAGGGACTCGGACTCACCGGTGTGCCTTAATATACCGTCCCGCACTTCCCAGGTCAGGTTTAAACCGTTCTCCCCTTCCAGAAAATCAACCACGCGCAAGCTCTGCTCATTGTGCTTAAAACCCGGAGGGAAAAGCTCGTTTAAGGCTTCCTCACCGGCATGCCCAAAAGGAGTATGGCCCAGATCATGCCCCAACGCAATAGCCTCGGTAAGATCTTCGTTTAAGGCCAGAGCTCTTGCTGCCGTGCGGGATATCTGCGATACTTCAAGCGTATGCGTCAACCTCGTGCGATAATGATCTCCCTCAGGAGCGATAAAAACCTGCGTTTTGAATTTTAAGCGTCGAAAAGCTTTTGAATGGATAATACGGTCACGATCCCGCTGAAAAACCGTTCTCACATCACACGACTCCTCAAACCGCTCCCTGCCCCGGCTTTTTCCACTCAAAGCAGCAAAAGGGGATAAAAGGCTCTCCTCAAGCTTCTCCAGCTCCTGTCTTAAACGCAACGGACCTCATACCTTTCAAATTATTACTTTTGCTTCCTCTTATACTATTGCTTCCTCAGGGAAGCCGTAGCTTCGCAAACCTGCACCACCCTCTTACCGATCAGGACGGCCCTCTTCTGGGCATAAGCATCCTTTTCCGCCGGCTGCCGTGCACAGACACCGTGATGCCCCGGGCTTTCCTCATGGCTGCCGCCTACCACGATCATCCCCTGTACAAACATCATATCATGTACTGCCCGCAGGGTTGTCTCCTGCCCGCCATAAGGCGCAGCTCCCACAGTCAGAACCGCCCCAACGGTATTCAGGAGCTTTTTTTCACCCCTTAAACGGCGCGTCTTATCCCAAAAGCTTTTCAGCTGGCCTGAAACGCTCCCGAAATACACAGGGCTGCCCACCAGCAAACCGTCCGCAGCGGACAGCTTCTTCAGAGCCTCCCCGTATTCAGTTCCCTCGTAACAGCGACCACGGCAGGGGTTCTCACACCCAATGCAGTAAGGCCTTTCCTCTTTCTCCATAATCTCCTGCACAAAAAGCATTTCCGTACGGGCACCAAATTCGGCTGCAGCCTTTAAAGCGGTCTCCAGCAGGAACGCTGTATTGCCTTGTCTGTGAGGGCTGCCGTTCAATCCAATTATATACATTCTTTTAAAACCTCCTTAAAATAAAAATTTATATTTGCCTTATATTACCCTTGAAATGAAACCCGGATTTGTGAGAAAATAAGGAAGTGCAAACCAACTTAATTCAGGATACAGCAAGGAGGCTCCCTTTATGACTTCGTCCGGACCAATAAATAAAATAACAATAAATAAAATAACGCAAAAAATAGTTGTTTATTCGTTGTTGTTTACAATTCTCTGCGGTACTTTTTTCGCTTTTCCCGCCCAAATGCAAGCTCAGGAAGTATCCTTTCCGGACCTGGACTCACATTCTGCAGTATTAATGGAATTCTCCAGAGGCGAGATCATTTTCTCCAAAAACGGCAGCGAGCCCTTGCCTCCGGCCAGCCTGACCAAAATCATGACCCTGCTCCTCTCCTACGAAGCCCTGCAAAGCGGAAGGATATCCTGGGATGAAGAAACTGTCGTCAGCCAGAAAGCCTGGGAAACAGGAGGCTCCCAGATGTTCTTAGATATAGGGAAAAAGGTCACCATCGGCGATCTGGTCACCGGAATAGCCGTTGTATCTGCAAATGACGGCTGCGTAGCAATTGCGGAACACCTTTACGGATCGGAGGCTATCTTCGTCCAGGAAATGAACAAAAAAGCGGCTGAACTGGACTTAAAAAATACACAATTCCAGAATTCTTCCGGCCTGCCTCATCCCGATCACTATACTACCGCAGAAGACCTGGCGGTAATATCGCGCTACCTGATCCAAAATTATTCTGAATACCTTTATTTACACAAGCAAACAGAGTTTATTTATAATGATATTGTTCAATACAATCTCAACCCCCTGTTGGGCCGCTACACGGGTGCTGATGGTTTGAAAACAGGGCACACAACAGAAGCGGGGCACTGCCTGGTAGGAACCGCAACCCAGGAAGGCCTGCGCTTTATAACAGTAACCATGAACGCCTCCAGCGCAGAAAAAAGACTTGCAGATAATGAAACTATGCTCAACTACGCATTCCGATACTATACGCTGGCTAAGCTATTACCGGCAGGCGAAGTTGTTAGCATTATCGAGGTTACGGGTGGTGAAGAGCGTCAGTTGGATTTAACGTTGGAAAAGCCGGTAGAAACCGTTGTGCCTTTTGACCGCCAGGAAGACCTGGAACTAAAGTATAACGTCCCGGAGAGCGCTCCTGCACCCATTGAGAAAGGCACTCCCCTGGGAAGCGCAGAGGTTCTTCTTGATGGCAAAAAGTTAACAGATGAGCCTCTGCTTGCAGCGAAGGATATTAAAAAAGCTGGTTTGTTCTTACTTATAATACGTTCTGTATCGGATTTCTTCTCCGGTCTGTGGCAAAAGTTGCTGCAGATGATTAACAACTTGTTGTTTTAACTCCCAGGGCTAAATGGAACACTTCTTTTTTTATTCAACATAACTCTAAAATTTCCCTTCCTTTTTTTCCATATCACCGAAAACAATAAAGCAGCTTTTCAAGGGATGATAGAATTAAAGCTACAATAACCAGCCATAGTCCTGGCGTGTATCAACAACCGCGTCCACGTGGACTGTGTTTTCCTTGATTTGATAGACCAATAGGTACCTTTTATCCAATAAGAGTTTTCGGTATTTTCCTGGCGGAATCAACTTGTCAACCAGCCATGGATTTCTCTCTGGTAACTGTTCCAATGACTTTGCTCTTACTTGAAAGTCTTCAATTAATCTTAGTGCTGCATGCTCACTAACCTGTGCCAAAAATCGTGCGTGTGATACCAGCATTTGCTTGGCCCCATCGGAAATAACTACGGTGTACCGTTTATTTTCGCTGTCCATCTAGCACCTCTTGGACTGCCGCTTTCAACATCGCAGAGACCTCGTCAATGGAATAACCTGGTTTTCCATTCAGCCTGCCCTCTTCTGCAGCAACCAGATTTTCTCGCAGCCGAAGCATACTTTCCCTTCTTGCAAAAGTTTCTATATCCATGACCACAAGATCCCCTTCTCCATTTTTCGTAAGATAAACCGGTTCTCCTGACCGCTTGCACAACTCGGAAATCTCATTATAGTTTTTGCGAATTACTGCGGAAGGCTTAATAATCATCATACAAACCAACTCCCTTAATAGCAATGTAATATACTTATTATATGCTAATTATACTACCACTAAATCGATTTGTCTATAATATTACAATACCCCTTTACACAGTGAGCACAAAATCCCTCAAGCATCTTGTGAATTATTTAATCCATACGGTTGACGTTTGCCTGAATATTACTGGCATAATGCTCCCTTTTCAATTAAAAAACCTTACAACAAAATAGGGTACTGCCTTAATTGTAAACAGTACCCTTGTTCTGATTATTCGTGAGACATACACATTATGGAACACCTTAAAGCTGCCTTTTTAAACACCCCTATTGTAGGGTAGGCTCGAAATATAAGTAAAGAAAACACCAGCCGATATGGTTTTGGGGTCATCAGAAAACCCCTCAAAAATCATACCCTCTTTAAATTCCATTGCTTGCTATGCATATATTCTAACCTTTTCTAGAATAGGGCTTTCATGCTCTTTCATAGATCAGTATCCCCGTTTCATTAATCTCACGCTGCACACGACTTCCGTCGATTATTTGTGATGCCTCAATCAAGTCTACAGGAACATTAAGGGTTTCTACAATATCCTCAAGTACGCCGAAAAAATCAATCCCTCGAATTCTGCCCTTGCTATCAATGAGTATATCGATGTCACTTGACCCTGTTGGATTTCGCAACCGGCTGTAAGACGCGGCTACCTTTTGAAATACAGGCGCTGTTCTTCTTCGTACAGGAGCTTTTCTCCGTCTAATTCTCTGAATTTAAAGATCAGATGAAGCCCCTGTTCACCTAATCTGCCAAGTAGAGTTGATTCCCCCGAATCGGCTATGCTGTCCTTCTCTATGGTTGCGTAATAATACCAATCGTATGGGTTTTTATATGCGGCTTTGCTGTTTGTAACGTCGTATGTGCCCGTAAAGGTAGAATCAATATATCCGCCGCTTTGCCGGTAAACGCCGGAAAAGCCATTGTCCGCGTCAAAGGTAAAGGTATACTCCGCACTATCGGAGGATACATAGACCAGTTCACCGCTTTGCTCAAATCCCGCATGAAGGCTCCATGTGCCGCTGATGACTTCATCAAGAGTTGGTACGTTTTCCGATGATTCCGCTCTATCCGAAGGCGTGGAAGCAGTGCCTGTGTTGTTCTCGTTGCCACTACATCCGCTTATTAACGCCGTGCAAACAACGGCTATGAAAAGAGTAATGAGTATTTTATTCATGCTTATTCCCCTTTTAGATTATTTTAATTTCGTTCCGCAGTTGCCGCAAAAAGCTGCCCCGGCAGAAATCTGCGCACCACAGCCGCTGCAAAATCTTTTGGCCGGAGGTGTCGGAACAATCGGTGACTCAGGTGGCTCCGGTGAAGGCACAACACCGGGCTCTGCTGTACCGGACGTCTCGTTTACATCAAAAGCACTGCCGAACAATTCGCTAAGTTTGAAGGCAAGCTGCTCCGTGGTATAAAGCTGGTGGTTTACTACGGCTTTTCCATTGTCCGCACCCTCCAGCCGCACAAAATGATTGCCCAATAACGTGGGGGCGATGAAAAGCCTTTCGGCCGCCGTAAAGACGCCGGATCCAGCCACATTGATTTCCACACCGCAACTGG
>CAZQXY010000105.1:2007-7016 GCA_964597455.1 uncultured Desulfovibrionaceae bacterium | reverse complement strand
CCCTGCAGCATTAATCTTTCTATTTCTTTAAGTATCCTGGTATCGCTGAGCTGGTCGATTGTAAGAGCAAAACCGATTTTTTTGCCTCGCAAGATCATTGTTAAAAAACACCTCCCGGGAATCACTTTATATTATGCTCATTTCCCCTGGATGGTGCTTTTTAAGCTTTACCAGTCAAGAAGTTTTTCCAGGCCATAAACCAATCCTTTCAGGGTCACAGCTTTTTTGACAGCAAAGATGACCCCGGGCATGAAAGAATTACGATCAATAGAATCATGACGGATAGTCAGCGTTTGGCCCCTGCCTCCGAAGATAACCTCCTGGTGGGCGACAAGGCCGCTTAGCCTGACACTGTGGATATGCACTCTGTCCTGAACCGCTCCCCTTGCACCCGAAAGCTTAATGAGTTCATCCTTCTCCGGAGGGTCCTCTTCACGGCACTCGATGATCATATTTGCTGTTTTCAGGGCGGTTCCCGAAGGGGCATCAATTTTTTGATCATGGTGCAGTTCGATTATTTCCGCCTGGGGGAAATAGTGTGCTGCAACAGATGCGAATTTCATCATCAGCACTGCGCCGAGGGCAAAATTTGGGGCGATAATAGCGCCGAGGCCGGAAGAATCAACCCACTGGCCAATACGGGAAAGATCTACCTGGGTAATGCCGGTGGTTCCAACCACGGGCCGTACTCCACATTGCAGGGCAAGTTCAATATTATTAATAACTGCCATTGGGGTAGTAAAATCGACCATGATGGTTGGTTGTACTGTTTCCAGGGATTCTTTTGTCAATTTTTCAATTTTAATTCCCAGCGTATTTTTTTGCAGAATTTCTCCTATATCCTCATGTTCCCCCTGGAGATCAAAAGCTCCGACCAGCTCCAGGCTTTCCTCACTTAAAACGGCCCGGCACACTTCACGGCCCATCCGTCCGAAGGCTCCGCTTACAGCAACTTTAATTCTCCCCATGTTTTAACCCCTTTCCAACGCGTATTTAATTTTCTATTTAATTTTCTATTCAATTTTTTTAGCACCTCTCTATATTCTCCTAGATGAACCAAAAGATGTCAAGAATTCACCACCTAAAACAGGGAAACTTATAAAGTAGAAATAATGTACTAAAAAGGAGAGTCATTGAATATGGTATTAAAAATAGGTATCAATGGTTTTGGCCGGATTGGGCGTGTTACGTTCCGTGCCCTTCTGGAAAAAAGTGGTGCGCAGGTAGTTGCTGTTAACGATCTTACCGATAATAAAACACTTGCCCATCTGCTGCGTTATGATTCACTTTACGATAAATTGCCCTACGATGTCAAGACGACAGAACACTCTATTAAATTTAACGGTCACGAGATCCGGACTTTTTGGGAAAGAAAACCGGAAAGGATCCCCTGGGGCGAGCTTGGGGTGGAAGTTGTTATAGAATCCACGGGGGTGTTCAGGAGTAAGGAGGCGGCACAGCGCCATCTAAAGGCCGGTGCTGCCTGGGTAGTGGTCACTGCCCCGATGAAAGACCCGGATCTTACTGTAGTGCTTGGAGTTAATGAGGATGAATTTCAACCGGCAAAACACCGTATAATCTCCAATGCTTCCTGCACTACCAATGCGCTTGCTCCGGTTGCTAAGATCCTGCACGATAGATTCGGTATACAGAAGGCGTTAATGAATACAACTCATGCTTATACCAATGACCAGCGGTTGCTGGACTATCCGCATGGCGATCTGCGCAGAGCGCGTGCAGCATTTCTTTCCATAATCCCTACCTCTACCGGTGCTGCGCGGGCAGTGGGGGAGGTGATTCCCGAGCTAAAGGGACGTATTGACGGTCTGGCGGTGCGTGTGCCTACTCCTACTGTATCCCTGCTGGATCTGGTAGCCCTGCTGGAGAGGGAGGTAAGTATAGAGGAGGTAAACTGTGCCCTGCAAGAGGCTGCGGAAGAAAACCCCAAAATAATTTCCTTTACAGAAGAACCGCTCGTATCCGTTGACTACCGGCGCAGCCCGTTTTCCAGTGTCATCGACGGGTTGAGCACGATGGTCACGGGTGGGAACCTGGTAAGAGTTATCTCCTGGTACGACAACGAGTGGAGTTACTCCTGCCGCGTGGCGGATCTGGCCTTGTTTATTAAAAGGAGGGAAATGGAAGAAAAAGAAGCGCTGACAGCAGGAGAGACGATGGGCCGGGGTGAATAAAAAGGCATATGGACTTCCAATATATGAACTTCCCATATATGAAATATGAGCTTCCAATGGTTAATAGTAAAAAGGTGTTGAAGGGAGGTGCCGCCTGGCCTTTCAGGGCCGGGTGGACTCATTGCAGAAAATCAGGTTTGGCACCGATGGGTGGCGTGCAGTTATCGCCGACGAATTCACGGTAAGCAACGTTCGTCGGGTTACCCGTGCTGTAGCGCGTTTCCTGGAGGAGGAAGGGCGTACCGCGAATGGGGTTATAGTTGGTTATGATAATCGTTTTTTGGCAGAAGAATTTGCCGCTCAGGCAGCGGCAGCACTTATGGACAAGGGAGTCAAGGTATACCTTTGCCGCAGGCCCGCCCCAACTCCGGCTGTGGCTTATGCGGTGAAGCACCTGGGATCTGCGGGGGCGATTATGTTTACGGCAAGCCACAATCCCTACCGTTACCAGGGCATAAAATTTATCCCTCATTATGCCGGTCCGGCTTTGCCGCGGGAGACCGACCGTATCGGTGAACTTCTCCGGCTGGAGCCGGAAGAGGATGGTGGTGAGGGTGGTGGTGAGAAGGGTGCGACCCCCGTTTCCTTTCAGGAGGAACTGCTGGACACTTTAAGAAAACTGCTGGAAAATAAGGAAGAGTATCCGGAAGATAGCAGCGGGATGAAAAATGACCGCAGGGGATTGCTGGAAGTAATAGAACCCGAGGGTCCCTACCTCAAGCACCTGGAAGGGATTATCGACAGGGATGTCATAGCAGCGGCGCCTCCGTTTGTTGTGCTGGATTCCATGCACGGAGCCGGAATAGGATATCTTGAAGCTTTTTTACTTCCTCTCGGGTGCCGCGTGGAGGTGATCCGGGGATTCCGTGATCCGTTTTTTGGCGGGGGTCTCCCCGATCCTTCGAAGGATAATCTGCAAAAACTGCGCAGCCTGGTGTTGGAGATGCAGGCAGATGCGGGGCTTGCCCTCGACGGTGATGGTGACCGGCTGGGGATAATCGGCCCGGAAGGGGAATTCCTGAGTGCAAATGAAATCCTTACGCTTTTTATGGAGTACCTTATCCAGCGCCGGAAGCTAAACGGGGTTGTTGCCAGGACCGTTGCCACTACGCACAATCTGGATCGCCTGGCCGCCCATTATAACGTGAGGCTTGTGGAAACGCCGGTCGGATTTAAATATATCGGCCGTGTAATGCGTGAGGAAGATGCTTTCCTGGGGGGCGAGGAAAGCGGAGGGATCAGTATCAGGGGACATATTCCTGAAAAAGACGGTATTATGGCCTCGCTTCTTTTTGTCGAGATGCTGGCGGCAACGGGAGCCGCGCCCGGAGAGCTGTTCAGACAAATTAGTGAAAAAATCGAGCTATTGTCCTTCGAACGCCTGGATATTCATACTCTGCCCGGCAATAAGAAAAAAGCTCTGGAGAAAATGACGGCCTGGGAACCGGTGGAATTGGCCGGGCTCAAGGTGGAAACAATCAACCGGATTGACGGGGTTAAAATCTTGCTTGAGGGAGGAAGCTGGTGCCTGGTGCGGGCGTCCGGTACTGAAAATGTTTTTCGCATTTACTTGGAAGCTCCGGATAGGGAGCTTTTTGAAAGGATACAAAAAGAGCTGCGGCAGCAGTTAGAGATCTAAGCTAAGTAATTACGATAAGGAGGTTTGGCCGGATTTTCATGAAGTACCGGCTTGAAAAAAAGATGATCGATTTAACCTTAAGCGGGTTACCCCTGCAATGGGATGAGCATAACAGGAAACTGGCCTTTGGCCAGGGGATGGATAAAGTTGCCCCCGCCCTGCGCACTATAAAAGAGATGAGCGATGTTCTTTTTGAGAGCGAGAATGGGTTCGAGCAGGGAGAGGAGCCCGATACGCCGCTTTATTATATGTACCGCGATCTTCATCTTACGGAGCACCGCCTACTATTCAGAGAAGAGGGCATACGCTATGATGTCACCGTGCTTATACCCGGCACGCTGGGGAAAGAGTATATCAAGACTGCCGGCCATTACCACCCGTTTAAGCCGGGAGCGAGCTGCACGTATCCCGAGATATACGAGGTTTTGCAGGGCAGGGCACACTATCTTATGCAGAAGCCCCGTGACTTTGAAGATCCTTCTGCGGGGATAGATGAAGTAATCGTAGTAGCTGCTGAGCCGGGTGATAAAGTCCTTATTCCCCCCGGATTTGGTCATATTACCATTAACCCGGGTTCCAATTTTTTGGTTATGAGCAATCTTGTAGCTGACGATTTTAATTCGATTTATGGCCCTCTGCGCGAAATGGGGGGCGCGGGTTATTTTGAAATTGTCCCGGAAGGTGAGGTACAAAAAAAACCTGCTTTTGTACCTAATCACCGCTATCCTTCTTTTCCGCCGCTGTGTTTTACCCGCCCCGTTGAACTCACGAAATTTTTTCTTAGCAAGGAAGTTCCTCAGTATCGCTCATTTATTCAGCACCGGCAAGGTTTTGATTTCTTAACCTCTCCAGAGAATTATGAAGCAAAATTCAAGGCCTACCTTGAGGATCTAAGAGCAACTCCTGGTGACGGGGGGACAGGAACATGGTGACGGGGGGACAGGAACAGTGATACAAATGCCCACATAATAAATAACAGGAGTTATGCAGTTGATATAAATATATGACAGCATACTCCAAAAAATATATTTATAAATTAGACCCACATATTTCCAAAGATATTTGACATTTCAGGAAAGCGCCCATAATCAATTGAATCCTTAAGAAAACAACGATAAATGTCCTCATGAAAATATTGGCTGCAAAAAGAGGATTTCCCCTTTTTTTACGAAATTATT
>CAZQXY010000105.1:0-1907 GCA_964597455.1 uncultured Desulfovibrionaceae bacterium | reverse complement strand
CTCATGAAAATATTGGCTGCAAAAAGAGGATTTCCCCTTTTTTTACGAAATTATTTATCTGTGTTTAAAAGTAAAAATAAATAATAATCAATAATTTGGGGAGGGGAAAAGATGGTTTCTGTCGGTATTGTTGGTGGCGGCAAAGGAGGTCTTTCAATTATTCAACTAGTGGAAGGGATGCAGGACGTTTCGTTGCGATGGGTTGCGGATCTTGATGAAAATGCTCCGGCTATTCAACGGGCGCGGGGAATGGGGGTAAAAACCAGCAGTGATTTTATCCCTCTTGTAGGGGATTCTACTCTGGATATGGTTATTGAGGTAACCGGATCCGATAAGGTGCGCTCCCTGATCATGGAGCATAAACATCCTGAACTGGCTGTAATAGAGGCCACTGGTGCAAGGTTTTTTGTAGATGTTGTCGAACAAAGAGAGGATATGATCAGGAGGCTGCACGAAGAGGCTGAATCTCTTGCCCAAAATGCCGAAACACTTAATGATAATACGCTTCAGATCCGTGAGAGCATGGAGCAGCTTGCCAGTGAAGCGGAAAAGATGGCACGGACAGGCCAGGAAATGGGAGAAACAGCGAATGAAGCGGCAAGGGCTATCTCTGATACCCACGATATATTGAAATTTATCCGGGATATTGCTGATAAAACCAATATTATCGGCTTAAATGCCGCAATTGAAGCAGCGCGTGTGGGGGAAGCCGGCAGGGGTTTTGCCGTGGTGGCCGATGAGATTCGCAAGCTGGCTGATAACAGCAGTTCTTCAGTCCGGCAAATTTCGGATATTACAGAGAATACCGTCAACTTTATGGAGAAAATCGCCGGGGGGATCAAAGATGCAGGGGAAACGGCGCAGGGGCAAGCGGCGCTCTCCGAAGAGATCCTGGCTTCTCTGGAGGGGACAACCTCAATCGCAGCCGCTTTAAAGGATATGGCGGGAAAGCTGGCCAAAATGTAGCGGGGGCGGGCTGGAACTTGCTTTCGGATTCACGCCGGCAGGTTTTACCGCTTGTCCCGGGACAGGGTATTCCCCAAAAAAATTTGCGGAATGCCCTTTACTGTTTTCCATTAAAAACGATAAAGTAATTGAAAGGGTTTTTTGATTATCTTAAATTGGATAAAGGGTGGCTATAAATGGAAATCAAGCGTCCGGATATTGTCAATCTTATTAATAAAGTTTACAAGCAGGAGCGGGTGCGGGGCAAGGGCGCACACGGGGAGACAGAGAACGCTCCACTGGCGGGGGATCGGGTAGAAATTTCTTCCGGCAGTGAGGTTTTAAAAAAGGAGCTGGCCAGGCTGGAAAAAGCGGATGCGGCTAGAAACGAAAAAATTGCAGATTTGTCCCGCCGCATTGAATCCGGCGAGTATAAGGTTAATTCAAAGGAGCTGGCCGATTTAATCCTGACGGCAATTAAGGAAGAGCGCAGCCATGAGTAATACTATTTGTCTGAAACAGATCTTGGCCGGTGAAGTTGAAGCCCTGGAAGAATTGCTGAAGATCGAGGAAAAAATGGGAAATATTCTCCTCGAAGGGGATGCAAAAGCGCTTCACGGCTTAAACATGCAGAAGGAAGAGATCATTAACACTATTAACGAAGCGGAGAAGCAGCGTAGGGGTGTTTATACATCAAGCCTCACTTTAAAAGAGTTTATCTTGAAGGAGAAGCCACCGGCAGCGGAAGAGCTTGAAAGAATAAGGAGGCGCCTATTACAGCTGCAGGCTTCCCTGCAGAGGCAGCAAAAAATCAACCGTCATTTGTTAAAACATAACCTGCGCTTTCTGGAATATGTTCTTGAGGGTCTTTTTCCGCAAAAAGGTGTCCCGCATTACCTTTCCAGCGGGGAAGTTAAGCAAAAAATAATTGCTTCCGGGCTGTTGGATTCCAACGCCTGAGA
>CAZQXY010000104.1:0-7121 GCA_964597455.1 uncultured Desulfovibrionaceae bacterium | reverse complement strand
TCCCGAAAATATAACGCCCGCCCTTTTTGGCCACTTCAATAGTCCTCGCCACCTCGCTCCGGATCTCCTCTTCTTCCACTTGATGATGCAAATACGCCAGATCTATATTCCCCATCAGACAAAGGCGGTTTCCTGATTTTTCTTTCACTGCCGCGATATCCATGCCCGCTCCCGGTTCAAGCCCCTGCAGGCCGTCAAACCCCATCCCCAGCAGATCGTCCAAAACAGCGTTCAGATTGCCGTCGCTATGGAAAAAAACCGGAACATCCAGCCCTTTCAGCTCTTCTGTCTGTTCCCGCAAAGAAGGGAAAGAAATGCTCCTCATCTGCTCCGGAGCGATATAGGTGCCTTTCTGGTAGGCAATGTCGTCACCGATCATTATGGCATGGGCTCCGGCCTCAATGCACCTGCGGCCCGTCTCCAGTTCCTCAAGGGCAAATCTGCGGATTATCTTTTTCACCCCCGGCTGATCCATGATAATATCCCGCATGAATTTGGAAAAACCAAGGGTCTCCAGGCCTTTTGAAAAGCCTCCCCCGATAATCGCAAAAACATAGAAATCTGTCCTCTCCCGCCACCGGAATATCTCCTCCAGGGTACCCCGCAGAGTATCCCCCCGGTACCCCGGATGCAAGACAATCAGGTCAAGCCCCAGCAGTTCCCAAAATTCCCTCGCCAGGGAAAAAGAAAACACATCGCTCCCCATGGCTCTCTGGCAAAAAAGCGGATCTACGAATATTTCACCAAAAGGAACTCGATCCGTTGCCAGCCCCTTGATGGTGTTATCTGCTCTTACCCAGGGTTTCATATTTTCGTTCTGCCCTCCAACGTAAAGGACGGGTATTAAGCCCCGTCTTTTACGTTGCCTTTCATTGTCATTATGGTCCAAAGTTTATGCGATCCGCCTTTATTTTGCAAGAGCCTTTTCAACCAGCTCCACTGCATCCACTGCATTTTCCCCGTAAAGGTCGGCACCGATCTTTACCGCATAATCCGCCGTTATGGGAGCTCCTCCGACTATAATCTTTAAACGGGAATCTTTCCTCAATCCGGCGTTATCGATAGCTTCCACCGTCTCCGCCATAGCCGGCATCGTGCTGGTAAGCAGAGCGGACATCCCCACAACATCCGGTTCGTGTTTATTGACCGCCTCTACAAAGGCCTGCGGTGTTACATTTATCCCCAGATCTATCACTTCAAAGCTGCCGGCGACAAACATCATCTCCACCAGACTTTTACCGATATCATGTATATCGCCCGCCACAGTGCCCAAAATTATTTTACCTTTCATCTGCAACTTTTTCTTTTGCGCTTCAAGAATCGGGCGCAGCAGTCCCAGCGCCGCATGCATGGTACGGGCGGAGAGCATCACTTCCGGGATAAACATGTCCCCTTCACCAAAGCGTTTTCCCACCACCCCCATACCCTTCATCAAGCCATGATCCAGGACATCTTCCGGGGCAGTCCCCCCGTCGAGGGCCTTTTGCACCAGATCTTTTATTTCATCGGCTTTTCCTTCAATGATCGACTGGGAAAGCTCCTCCATGATCGACATAATTAAACCTTCCACCTTTCATTCTTTTTGATGTTTAAATAACCGCATGTGGCACGAATCGTAACACGATTCTTCCAGCTTCCACCTTTCATTCTTTTTGATGTTTAAATAACCAGCCGGCCACTGCGGTAAGCCCGCAGGTATTTTCCGCAATACGGATCATCCCCCATAAAAGCCCTGGTAGCGAGCAGCGAACTCATCACCGCGTTATCCAGTGGGTCCATAAGAGCAGAATCCAGGCCTTCATACATGGCAAGAGTTAAAAAAGTCCTGTTGAGAAGAGCACGCCGGGGCAAGCCATGAGAGATATTGCTCAACCCGATAGTAGTCTTTACCCCGAGCTCCTCCTTTAAAAGGCGCAGGGTTTTCAGGGTCACCTTTCCGCCCTTATCGTCTACACCCAGGGGCAGAGCAAGGGGATCGAAATAGAGGTTTTCCCGGGGGAAACCCTCCTTTTGGGCAGCATTCACGATCTCCTGTCCAATCTTCAACCGCGTTTCCGTATCCTTGGGAATGCCCGCATCTGCTACGGGTAAAGCGATTAGGAGGCAGTTAAATTCCCCAGCCAGCTTAAGGAAGGGCCCTAAACGGTCTTTCTCCGCGCTGACGGAGTTAACCATCGCCCCGGGACCGTGGGCCTTCAAACCGGCTTCAAGCACCTCCCGGCTTGTCGTATCTATACACAGGGGTTTTTGGGACACCTCCCGGATCAGCTTTACAGCCCAGTCCATGTACTCTATCTCCTGTTCCTGTTTGCCCTGGCCGGTAGCGACATTTACATCGATATAATGGGCGCCGGCCTCGTCCTGCTTGCGCGCCAACTCCTGCAAAAAAGCAGCGTCTTTATTCATTATCGCTTCCTTTACGGACTTGCGCGTAGCGTTAATAAGCTCCCCGATAATCAGCATCCGGCTCAACTCCTTCTAATATCTTTAAAATCCCCCAACACCTTTTCCAGTGCCCGCTGCGGCAGAGGCAGGGGCTTGTGTGTCTCGAGCAGTTCCCGCGCCATGAGGCGTGCGCAGGCCCCAGTATCAAGAGAACCGCCTTTTTCCCACGAACTGCGGGGCTGCCGGTCCGCCACCTCCGGATAAAAGAACTCTTTTTGAAAATGCCTGATTGTGTGATCTTCAGCGATATAATTTCCGCCCGGCCCCACGCGGCGAATAACCTCCTCGGCAAGGGTATCCTCGTTAACCTCAATCCCTCTGGCAGCCCTCAAGCACATCCCGATAATCTCGTCATCGATCACCATCTGCTCGTAAGAAGCCGTGGTGCAAAACTCCAGAATTCCGGCTGCATCGTGGATAAAGTTCGCCCCGGCCAGGACGGCAACCATCGTCGTAGCTGCTTTCTCGTAACCCGCCTGGCAATCCGGAAGCTTGCTGTCAGACATCCCCGCCGTCGCATAAAAAGGTATGTGGTAAAACTGTGCCATCTGGGCCAAACCGGCATTGATCAGGCCGGACTCTATGCTCCCGGCCAGGTAAGAGCCTGATTTCATATCCATATTAGTCGCTACGGAACCATATATAACCGGCACTCCCGGGTTGACCAGCTGTGCCAGAATGACCCCGGTCAGGGTTTCAATATTATTGGTGGCAATGGTCCCTGCCAGTGTGCAGGGACTGGTAGCTCCTGCCAGTGGCTCGGCCGGGGTTGTCAGAGGGATGCCCAGACGCGCCGCCTCAATCAGAAAATCGGTATAACTGTCATTGAGCAAGAGGGGGCTCATCACGCAGGTAATAAAGGAGATAAAAGGCCTTTCCCGCAGCTGCCGGGCTCCCCCCGCGAGCTCCTCCGCCATTTTTACCACCCGCTGCAACCCCTCCATGGTGTATATCCCACCCATCACATGCTTGGAAGTATTGGTAAGGGAGTAAAAGAAGCGGTTTACATCCACCTCTTCCACCGGCAGTTCGTTGGGATAGACGTTGATCACAAAAAAGGAAACGTTATCCAGTGCATCGGTCATGAGGGCAAAATTTCCAACGTCCTCCAGCGTTGTAGGCCGCCTCTCCCCGGTCCCCAGGTCCAGGCAGTTTAAAACGGTCCCCCCCGTACCCAGGTAAGTCCGGGGCCCCTCCAGAACCAGGTCATGCTCTTCCTTGCGGCCGCAGAGCACTACCCGCGCAGGGGTTTTATCAATCACCTCTTCCACCATAGATGGGGGAAATTTTACTATTTGTGTCTCATAGTCGACCCCGGCCCCGTGCCGATCAAAGATCTCCAGCGCCTGTTTGTTCGGCACCTTTATGCCGGTTTCTTCCATTATGCGCAAGGTCATCTCGTGAATTGCTCTGATATCATCATCCGTAAGAGGTTTATAACTTCCTCCTACCGCTCCCGTTATCATCAATAAAACCTCCCGTTAAGAATATTTATGGGCTGAATGCCCCGAATGTATTAAAACTGCACTCGGCGCCCTGTTTAACCCCCTTGGTGACTTCTATGTTTCACAGCGCCGCTCGCCGGTACCCCCTTATTATTTAAAGGGATCCCAGCGCGCGGTAAGCCCCTCGTATCCTGTGGGGAATTGTTCCTGGAATAGTCTGTAATAATAAAGTTCCTTGGGAGACTGCAGGGTTATGCCGCCTTTGCTTTGGGGGGTCTTTTGCAGCTCCTTCTCTCCGAAACTTTCCGGAATGACTTTATCTACCTGGTCATCAACACCGACACCCCTGGAAAATCTCATTTTTGGGCGATCGGCAATTTCCGGGGGAAGGATATCCCTGAAGGCTTCTCTGAGAATCCATTTTTCAATTGACCCGTTCCCTGCCCCGTTACTTTCGCGAACTTTAAGCTCCATAGGCAGTTCATTACAAATGTCCACCACCGCAGGGTGAATAAAGGGGGCATAGTATTCAATGCTGTTTGACATCCACCCCCGGTCAAGCCTGCGCAGGGCCGTATTGTAGGCTACATCGAGCAGTTTTCTGCCAATCCTCTCTTTTTCTGCAGGGTCTGCAATATCCTGAAGTTCCCTGAAATACCCGCCAAAAAGCTCATCGGCGCCTTCCCCAACCAGGACGCTTTTCACATGCTCTGCAGCGAGGCGGGATGTATAATAGTTGGCGATAAAACCCACAATACAGTCCTCGTCGAAGGATTCCAGGTAATAAACCGCCTCCGGGATGATCGCCTTTATATCTTCCTGGGTTATTTCATAGATATGATGCTCCACGCCGAGATCATCCGCCAGCATCTTTGCGTACTCCAGGTCATCACCATGACGGTCAGCCAGTGTAGCAGTAAAAGCCTTAATGTTTTTGTCATACTGATGGGCGACAGCCAGGATAATGGAGCTGTCCAACCCTCCGCTTAAAGCAACTCCCTCAATCTCGCCATCAAAGAGGGCCTGTTTTATCGCTGTAGTCAGCACCTCCCTCACTGCACGTATGGCTTCCCCGGTGGTCTCCCATTCGGGTAATGTAACAGAGCATTTATCAAACTGCCGGAGCCCCTCTTTTGTAGAATAATAATGCCCCGGGGGCAGCTCTTCCACGTTATCGGTAAGCTCTTTGAGCGCCTTTGCTTCAGAAGCAAACAAAAACTCCCCACGCGGTGATTCGTGGTAGATCACCGGCCGGGCTCCCACATGGTCCCGGGCAATAATACATTCATTACGATCCATAATCGCACAGGCAAAGCTTCCACTGAGCTCGGAAAAAGCCCCTTTCCCGCGCTGTATATATTTCTCCCTTACATAATCAGCATCCGTAACCCCCGGCTTGTGATCATCGCGATCATCGCGGGCCAGCAGCCCATCAAAAATAACAAACGGAGTTCCTTTTCCATTCAGGCCATTGGAATTTGCGCCAACAAACCCGAAAGAACCCAACGGCGCAGTTTTAACAACGGGTCTGTTTAAACCACGGTGTTCTATGGCCTGAATCATCTGCTCCACTATTTCAGTAGCTTCCTCTTTCCCAAAACATCCTGCTATGCCAGACATATACGTACCTCCCGTTATATTAAACCTTTTTGCATTAATTAACCTGGCCCAGAACTGACTCCAGCCTCCCGGCGACATCCGCCAGATCGAGGGGAGCATCAATTCTAGCCCCCCGGTAGAGATACCCCTCCCTGAGGCCTTTACGGGCTGTTTTCATAAAGACCGTGCTGCTTGTTTTATTTACTGCTTTTTCTATAAGATTAAGCTGTTCGCTAATATATTCTTCGTTATAGGGTTCCAGGGCGGTTTCAATATGCTGAATGCGGACAACCAGTTCAGCTTCCACCTTTTCATCTACCGTCACGCCGAAACGGCTTAATGCGGCAGCAGCAGCGCTCAACGCCAGCTGTGAAACCTCTTGGGATCTGTCCTCCCCGAATTTTTCTTTGACAATCCCCAGTACAATATCATCGATCACGTACTGGTAATAAGAAACCGAGAGGACCTGCTCAAGCATCCCCAGCGCACTGTTGATATATTGCGCTCCTGCTGCTGTCTCATAGACCCAGCTGAGGACCTTTTCGCTTATTCCCTGTGCGGATGGTTCTGTTTCATCCGATACCCCTGCAGTCCCGCAACAGGGCAGATTATAAAAACGACAGAGCTGTGCCGCAAGGGCAACCCGTCGAATACTTTCCGGCTGACACCACCTGGGAGAACCGTCAGTATAGAGATTGGAAGTAATAGGAATCCCCCGGTACAGTACCCGGGCTCCTGGACGAATGACATTGGCTAAAACAAATCCAAAGAGCAGTTCTGCATGTTGCTGCAGCAGCTCTCCCACTTCCGAAAAGGGGGCGGTGCTTCCGCCCTGGGGACAGCAGGAGATGGATACGGGAAGATCCTTTTCCACAAGTGCAATAAATTTATCCCCTGCAGAACTATCCAGGACCAGCGGACTTGAAACCAGAGAAATGATAAAAGAAACATGTGCCGGATTGCCGATAATCTCCAGCACTCTATCTAAATGCTCCGCCTTGATGAGATTAGCGAGGTTCATCGGCTTAGAGCAGTACTGACGAAAGATCCGGGCCTTTTCCATATCCATCCGGTTTTCCGGAACATCGCATTCTACCGGTCGGGTAATAAAATCAACATTTTTTAGCTGGTTACAAAGAGCGAGTATTTGCTTTAAGTCATCCGTCCCGGCCGGCCTTCTGCCCCATCCGCCAGCAGCAGGATGCACTACGTACAGTGCCTGCCCGCCAGGGCCAAATTTCACCCGGTTTTCAGCCGCATTGAGGGTAAAGCCATAGGCCGGATCCGGCGCATCAAATTGAATGATTTTTGCAGTTTCTGCCAGAGCATTTTCCACCATATTTGCAGGAATAGTTATTCTTTCTCCTTTTCGCTGTGCCCCCCGGGAAATGAGCTTTTCAGCGATTACTTCATGGGTAACCTTAACCCCTATCCGGGATAAAAGCCTGCAGGACCCCAGATGAATTAACTCCATTTCAGAGGGGGAAAGCATCTTTATCCGTTGCCTATCAGAGATGATCACGATGCATCACTCATCTTTTCCAGTGCGTGTATGCAATCCATTACATCCCGGCAGTACTGATCGGCCCCAATTTTTTCGGCAAATTCTTTTGAGGTAGGCGCCCCGCCGAT
>CAZQXY010000103.1:0-7179 GCA_964597455.1 uncultured Desulfovibrionaceae bacterium | reverse complement strand
CATTTCTTCATAATTACCCTCGATCACCATATCCCAGGCCGCATAACTGCTAACCTTTCCGCTTAATACTTCGATGCCTGGCAGGGCAAAAACTTGCATCAAAGGGAAACGGCCGGTATTATAGGAAGTTGCACAATGCGCGATATCGGCAATGCCTGAGAGCACCCCTTCATAAATATCCGCTGCCTTAAGCAGCGTTTCGCCGGGATAAAGTGTCACCTTAACCTTACCATCAGTTGCTTCCTCAACGGCATCTACCCAGTTTTGAAGATTCACGGAAACAGCTTTATGAGTGGCGGGGAAAAAGGTTGCCAACTTTAACTCAACCGCTTCCTGCCCCCCATTATCGCCAGGCGCTGCAGCACCGTTTCCTGAAGACTCTGGAGCATCAGGTTTCTCAGTAGAAGAACAACCTGCCAATGAAAATACCAAAAATAAAGCAAGAATCAAGCTTAAAACAATTTTTCTTCCGCTTTTCATTTAAAATACCCCCTTATTTTTTTTCCTTCGTTTTAATACTCCCTCAGATACTGATTTTAGTTTAGTAATAATAGTATTTATTCTTGCTATCCCTGTTTTATTAGTTCACCTCCCATCGTTAATTCTAAACTCAGCTGTACTTTTAGAACCGGCAGCATCTTTCAATTAAATCAAATTAGGTGTAAAATAAGATATAAAAGAATGGTCTTACCATTTAAATATTACATTGTATTTATTATAATTGTATAATTAATAATATGTCAATTACCTTTACTAGTTTTTATTGCGGATGGACAGCAAATTTTTATTCATTTTTGGGCGATTCCGCAATTTTGCTTTATATTACTTTTCTCCCTTGACAAAAGAGATTAAAATAGTAAGAATAAATAAGAATAAAGTAAAAATAAAGAAAAGGGCGTACTTGAAAATGACATCATTATTTAAACCTGTTAAAAGTATCAGGGTTGCCGAAGAACTTACAGCTCAAATTATACAAAATATTATAAGAGAAAAGCTCCTGCCGGGAGACAAACTGCCAAGTGAAAGACAGCTGGCGGAGATGTGTTCTGTTAGCAGGGTTACAGTGCGTGAAGCTTTAAGAATCCTTGAAAACAAAGGTTTAGTGATCATTAAACGTGGTGCTAAAGGAGGGGCATTTATAACAGAAGTTAATATTGGGATCGTTGAGGATTCTTTAAATGATTTTTTTCAGTTCGGAGACGTTTCAATTAGCAATATCTCTGAAGCACGTTTAATTATGGAGCCAATGGTAGCAGAAATCGCCGCTGCTAAAAGGACAACAAAGAATCTAAAGGAAATGCAAGAAATAATATCCTGCTGTCAGAAATTGATAGATAATGGCAGGGCAGTAGCTGATGCACAAGTCAAGTTCCATCTTGCCCTGGCCAAGGCATCAGGAAATCCGGTTATCATTGCCATTTCAAATTCTTTAATGAACTTCCTGGCTAAAAAACTCCATGAAATTAGTCCAAGCACAAAATCTTTTACTATGGATCAGGGGTTTCATCTTCAAATATTTGAGGCAATAAACAATCGAGATGGAAAGCTGGCCTTTCAGGCCATGAAGGAACATGTACAAACATTCAAAGCGTTTCACCAGGAAGAGCTTAACAATAAGTATGATTCAAAAAAGCAATAATTCCTTTACTTTATAACCATGCCTGAAAAGTTTTATTTTTTAAATTATTATTGACTTATTATTGACTTAAACCTGATCTTGTTGTATATTTAAAAAAAGGAAATATAATACTAACAGTTCTAACAAAGCCGATAGTTGAAATAAATGTTCAGAAAATATTTGATTTTTGGAAAAGTTGCTGTAAATGCAGATATTTTTAGTTATTAAGAAATAAGAAATATAATATAAGTAAATATTAAGTAAAATATATTTAAAAGGGGGATCATGCTTTGGGAAAAAATGTAGTTCGGTTGCGGTTGGCATGTTGTTTTTTGTTGCTCGTCTTTTTAGTGGGTCTTGTGGGATGCACTACGACTCCTGAAGGCACGGAAGGAGGTGTGAAGGAGGAAGCTGTTGGGGAAGCAGGTGAAAAGGCTTCGCCGCCTGATGTTATCGAGCTAAGACTGGCTCATTTTTGGCCTGCTGCCCATGCGGTTGAAACGGTGCTTGTCCCGGGATGGGCAAAAGCCATTGAAGAAGCAACTGATGGCCAGGTGATCATAACCAGTTATCCCGGCGAAACCTTACTTAAGGCGGCCGAAATTTATGATGGGGTAGTTAATGGCATTGCAGAAATTGGAATTTCCTGTTTTGCCTATACCAGGGGAAGATTCCCGCTTTCGGAAGTTTTTGAACTTCCTGGTATAACCTACAATAATTCCAAGGTATCCAGCATGGTAGCCTGGGAAGGGATCAAGGAACTGGACCCGGAAGAAATTAAGGATACAAAGCTGATGATGCTCTTCACCACAGGCGTGGGAAACTTAATGACTAAAAGCCCGGTTCAAAAATTGGAAGATCTTCAGGGCATGGAAATCAGGGCTACGGGGCTGAGCGCCAAAACACTTGAGGTTCTGGGAGCTCTTCCGGTAGCGATGCCCCAATCCGATACTTATGAAGCTTTATCCAAGGGGGTTTGCAAAGGCAACCTCGCGCCAAACGAGACGCTGGAGGGTTGGAGGCACGCAGAGGTTACCGATTACCTGACTATCACACCTTTCCTTTATAACACTCTTTTCTTTGCTACAATAAACCTGGACACATGGAATTCCCTGCCACCGGATATACAGTCGGTAATTGAGGAGGTAACTGAAAAGTATTACGAGGAAGTGGCAATCGGTTTGTGGGATACAATAAATGATTCGGGATTTAAATTTGCAGTTGAAGAGACAGGAATGGAAGTAATTAATCTGTCGGATGAGGAAACTGCAAGGTGGATGGAAAAGATTCAGCCGATCCATGACGATTTTCTTGCTGATATGGAGGGGAAAGGACTGCCGGGCGAAGAAGCCCTGGAAGTAGCAAAAAGGCTTGCTGACAAATATAATAAAATATATAAATAATTTCAATCATTGCAGGAATAGCAACACCTGGAAATTTATTTTTAGTTTCCAGGTGTTGCACCATCCAAGGAGAGAATAAAAGCGAGCTGGAGGTAAGTCTGTTATGAGCAAAAATTACAATGTAGTGATTACAATGGTCAGTAAATTTCTTGATAAAATAGCCGGCTGGATCATGGTCGCAACTATGGCCCTTATTGTGGGAAATATTCTTTTAAGGTCATTTTTAAAACAACCCATTTTGGGTACCTATGAATATGCCGGCTTTCTTACAGCACTAATAATCGGTCTCTCATTGGCTTATTGCGCTGTTCAAAACGGCCATATTGCGGTAACCTTTATCGCGGAAAGATTCTCACGCGGAGTTCAGTATGTGATTGATGTCGTCATAGGTATTATTTCTTTTATCTTCTTGAGCCTGGCAACCTGGCATACGGGTAAATATGCGTACAGTATGGTCCTTAGCGGGGAAGTAGCTCCAACAACTAAAACACCCTTTTACCCCTTTATTTATCTCGTTGCTTTTGGCCTTTGCATGCTTTCCCTGGTTGTATTGTTCAAACTAATAGAGCTTATCAGAAAGGGGGTTAAGGCATGAGTCCCCTGGCAGCAGGTATAGTCGGTGTTCTGGGTTTTTTCGTTCTTTTAGTCCTGAAGATGCCCATCGCCTATGCGATGGCTTTGGTAGGCTTTCTGGGTTTTAGTTATCTATCTTCGCCCTCCGCCGCGCTTAGGGTAGTAGCCAAAGATATCTTTTCTACTTTTTCATCTTACTCACTCAGCGTAATCCCCATGTTTGTCTGGATGGGGTTTCTTGCTTATTACTCCGGGATTGGTGCCAGGCTTTACAATTTTGCTTACAAGCTCGTAGGCCATCTACCTGCAGGGCTCGCTTTAGCAACTCAAGCAACGTGTGCGCTTTTCGGGGCTGTATGCGGGTCCAATACGGCTACAGCAGCCACGATTGGCGCAATAGCCCTGCCGGAGATGAAAAAATATCAATATGCTCCGGCCTTATCTACGGCCAGTGTGGCGGCAGGCGGGGCACTCGGAGTCCTCATACCACCAAGCGTTATCTTTATTGTCTATGGTATTGCAACCGAGCAATCCATAGGAAAGCTATTTATGGCCGGTATTATTCCCGGGATTCTGCTAATGTTGCTCTACATGGCGACTATCTCTTTTCTTACTTTTTACAATCCCTCAATAGCCCCTCCCGGGCCTAAATCTAACTGGAAAGAAAGGTTTTTTGCGCTCCGCGGGGGCCTCTGGGAAGTAATGGTAGTCTTTGCCATATCCCTGGGCGGTTTGTTTGCCGGATGGTTTACGCCAACCGAAGCAGGGGCTGTTGGTGCCGGGGGCGTCCTGGTACTGACGATTCTTGAGAAACGGCTGGGTTGGAAAGAGTTTAATATGTCAATTGCCGATACCACCCGCACTACCGCGATGATTATGTTTCTGGTAACCGGGGCGGTTATCTTTGGCCGCTTTATAGCCATAAGCCGCATACCTTTTGAAATTGCCAGCTGGGCGGGTAGTTTACCTTTGCCACCATACGCCGTTATGATAATCATTCTCGCTATATACCTGGTGCTGGGTTGTTTTATTGATGCTCTGGCCCTGGTTTTACTTACTACGCCGATTTTTTATCCCGTAGCGGTTACCACTCTCGGTTATGACCCGATATGGTTTGGAGTGATCATTGTCATGGTAGTAGCTATGGGAGTAATTACACCACCAGTAGGTATGAACGTTTATATCATCAAAGGAGTGGCTCCGGAAGTACCGCTGGAAACAATTTTTGGAGGTATATGGCCGTTCCTAATCGCGCAGGTAGTATGTCTAGCACTTTTAATAGCCTTTCCGCAAATTGCTACCTTTTTGCCAGAGCATTTTTCATATTAAGCATCATCAACCGTATAGCTTGATAGCTTGATAGCTTGAAAAGCAAACTTGAGCTAAAACAGGCACCGGTATGCACCATTATTTCTCACATATTAAATAAATAATTGGGCGGCGGCAGTTACCAATTACACTGCCGCCGCCTGCCATGTACTGCTCTCTCTTTTAACCTATAGAGCCTAAACTCATGCAATTTCTTCTAATACTTAGCCCTGAGTTCCTTTTTAACAATTTTCCCGGCGGCGTTTTTGGGTAGCTCGGATACAACTTCAATTGATTTGGGGGTCTTATACCCTGCAATGCGCTGCTTACAAAATGCAATTATTTCCTCTTCGTTAATAGTGGCATCTTTTTTCGGCGCTATGATAGCATGCACTTTTTCTACCCAGTAAGGATCGGGAATGCCTATTACTGCAGCTTCATGCACTGCCGGATGCTGGTACAGTACCTCTTCCACTTCCCTGGGAAATACATTTTCTCCTCCTGTGATGATCATATCTTTTTTACGGTCAGCGATATAAATGTATCCGTTTTCGTCATAATAACCCATATCTCCGGTATGCAGCCAGCCGTCTATGATTGCATTCTTTGTATCCTCGGGTTTCTTCCAGTAACCAACCATAATATGTTTGCTCTTAACAATAATCTCTCCTACGACACCCAGCTCACAGTCATTTTCATTTTCATCAACTATCCTGACATGTACGCCAATATCAGGCTTGCCGGCAGACATTAAATGCTTCTGATCGGCTCCTGGCTTATTTACTACTTCATGATCTTCGTTCGTCATATGTGTAATTGCAGGACCGCTCTCACTCTGTCCGTAACCTTCGCCAAATATATTACCAAAAACTTTTATCCCTTTCTTCAATACTTCCAGGGGCATAGGGGAGGCTCCGTACCAGAGTAATCTCATGGAGCTGAGGTCATATTGATCAAAATCAGGCACATTCAACATGGCTACAAGCTGGGTAGGTACTATATTCATATGGGTAACCTTTTCCTCCTGAATTGCCTTTAAAGTCTCCGCCGGATTAAAAAACTTGTGTATAATAGTGCATGCGCCAGCGTATAAAAACGTGCGGAACCAAGTATTGCCCGCAATATGGAATTGGGGGGTTGCCTGTAGGTGCCTGTCAATTTGCCGTACATTTATATCTAGTGCAAAAGTGCTGCAATCATCTATAAAACAATTATTGGTATAAAGAGCTCCCCGGGGAACACCTGTTGTTCCACTGGTATAGATAATCCCTATTAAATCCTTTTCGTCCGGGGCGATGTCCGGCTCATCATCAGAACTGGTATCCAGTAACTGCTGAAAGTTAATCATGTTATCGGCAGGGCCTTCCAGACTAATGTAATTGTGAACTTTAGGCAGACGCGGCCTGAGGTTATTAATCGTATCCACCAGCTCCGGACCTACAAAAAGTGTATCTGTTTCAGAATAGTTTATTAAATATTCCAGTTCATCGGCTGTTAATCTGGGATTAAAGGGTGAAGCAATAAACCCTGCTTTCATAGCCGCTCCGTATATCACCGCACCCTGCAGACAGTTCCAGGAAAGCAGACCGACGGTTTTCTCTTTTTGGGTGCCCATTTCAAGCAACGCATGAATAATCTTATTTACCAGAGCGTTATATTGAGAATGAGTTACCCTTTCAGATTCATAGATAAACGCTTCGCTATCGGGATAGAGAAGGGAGTTCCTATAGATAATATCAGCGAAAGTGCCAATATCGTAACGAGAAAGTTCCTTTAATAACATTATAGTTCCTCCTTGTATAAGTTTGATTGGAAATACAACTTGCCTGAAAACGTTGCCATGATTATCCCAAAATAACACTATAACACTATTTTCTTTCCGTTAAACATTTATAATAAACAGAAGAAAAGCCAAATCTGCCAAAGGATTGTGTGTCCCAATACTCTACCATTATACTCCATCAGGTTTGTTAATTATTTGTTTACATCAACAAATCCGGCAGCCAAGTCGCTATTTGTGGAAATAGTATAAGTATAATAATGCACACCACTATTGCAATCAAAAACGACCAAATCCCTTTAAAAATAGTTTCAAAAGGAACGTCCGGAGCAACTCCCTTCACAACAAAAACATTCAAGCCAATTGGCGGCGTAATAACTCCGGCATTGATTACTAATAACATGATCACGCCAAACCAGATCGGGTCATATCCTAATGTCGTCACAGCCTAACTTTACAGCAAGATCTACCAGTGCTTCCATACTCTTATCTTTGTA